>CAZLTS010000219.1:0-2388 GCA_964562495.1 uncultured Lachnospiraceae bacterium
TGATCGGTTGTATCACAGGGCTTGCCGCGAAAAAGAATATTTCACCACATGCAATGTTGATGTTAAAAACCGGACTTTGTGGCGGTTTTACGACATTTTCTACATTTTCCCTGGAGGCCTATTATTTGATTCAGAATGCAAATTATGGTTATGCGGTGTTGTATATTGCGTTGAGCCTGTCCGGATGTTTGCTTGGTGTATTGGGCGGGATGAAGTTGGTATGTTGATTTTTATAGAAGAAATAATTTTGCAACAAATATATTTTCAGATTTGCCGGAAAAAACAATGACAATTATATATTAGAGTGTTATAATGCTAGATAAGCATTATTTTCTATAATTCTTATTTATGATGATAGGATTCTATCACATGACGTTTTCTAAAGTCTTATTTGCGTTATGCAAATCACAGAAAATTCGATGCTTAAATTCAGTGGTATTTTAAGGTAAAGGGGTGTTGTCATAGTGAATGCATATTTATGAATTGATGAATCATTTGGTTGCAAAGCGAAATTAACACTACTATAATAAAAGGAGAAACTTTTATGAACGAAAAAACACAACCGGTACGAATGATTCAGAAGCAGAGCAATCTCTGATAGATTTTCTGCATTATGTGGAAAAAAGCAATGATGAAAATGTGCCTGAAAACTGTGATGAACGTCTGAAGCATTTGCATGAGAAGGTAAAAAGTATTAAGGCCAGCAGGCAGATGGGAGTGTCGTATATGAAGATGGAGGAGAGAGATCGTCTGATACGAGAGGATGGCTTCAGCGAAGGACTTAGCAAAGGAGAATTATTGAAATTAATTTCTTTGATTCAAAAGAAAATTTCAAAGGGAAAGAATCTTGAACAGGTGGCAGAAGAGTTGGAGGAGAATGTGGAAGATATTCAAAATCTATATGAGGTAGTACAAAATAATCCCGATAAGTCTAAGGAAGAAATTTGGAGTTTACTAAATCCATGATTATGGAATAACATTGAAATAATATTTTCCAAGAGCGATCAATTGTAAAAATTGGTCGCTTTCGTTTGCCTAAAATCGACAAATGGGGCTTTTTTTTATCTGAAACTTGTGATACCATACAGTCAACACAACTGACAAGACAGGAGAGGAATTATGAAAAAAATTTTAAATCACATTTTTATTGACGGACTGAGCGGAATGGCTTTGGGGTTATTTTCCACTTTAATCATCGGAACGATTATCGGTCAGATTGGCACGTTGATTGGGGGAGAAATCGGCGTATTTTTTATTGCTGTATCAAATGTGGCAAAGACTGTGACCGGAGCAGGCATTGGCGTTGGGGTGGCCAATAAATTCAAACAGGGACCACTGGTGACAGTATCTGCGGCTGTGGCGGGTATGATTGGTGCATTCCCGGATATGGCACAGGAGAGCTTTGTGCTGGGAAAAGCAGGGGAACCTCTTGGCGCATTTGTGGCAGCATTGGTTGCCATCGAAGTGGGGCGTCTGGTTGCAGGTAAGACAAAAGTGGACATTATTGTGACTCCCTTTGTATCGATTTGTGCCGGTGCGGCAGCAGGGTATCTTGTGGGTCCTCCAATATCTGCGTTTATGAGATGGCTTGGAAATCTGGTCAATATCAATGTAGAAGCAAATCCAATCATTGGCGGAATTGCAGTATCTGTCCTGATGGGAATGATATTGACTTTGCCAATCAGCTCGGCGGCACTTGGTGTGTCCATGGGATTGACCGGACTGGCAGCCGGTGCAGCGACTGTTGGCTGTTGTTGCCAGATGGTTGGATTTGCGGTTGCAAGTTACAGGGAAAATAAGTTTGGCGGACTGATCGCACAGGGCGTGGGTACGTCCATGCTTCAGGTGCCAAATATTATGAGAAAGCCGGTGATCTGGCTGCCATCCATCCTTTCCAGTGCTATTTTGGGACCGATTGCATCTGCGGGACTTCGTATGGTGAGCACACCGATTGGTTCAGGTATGGGTTCTGCAGGATTTGTGGGTCAGATTGCGGCCTATGGAGCGATGGCAGAGGCAGGCATGAGCGTTCCTGTGATTTTGATTCAGATTATTGTGATGCATTTTGTGCTTCCTGCATTGCTGACACTGGCATTCGCGGAAGGAATGCGAAAAATTAGCTGGATTCAGTATGGAGATATGAAGCTTGATATTTAAAAGATACGTGTAAAACTAAAAAAAATAAAGGATTTTCCAAAAAACTGCCGAATACATATATTAGAAGTTCCGTTTTTTATGCATTTTTTGTGCCCTATGGGGGCATGCATAGAGAAAAGGGGTGATTTTTCATGACGATTCGGGAGCAGATGGAACTGCTGGAACGCACCTATTTAAGTCCGTTTGCGACATTGAGTGAGAATTCCAGGGGGAGAGATGTGCCGGAGGAAG
>CAZLTS010000220.1:0-2385 GCA_964562495.1 uncultured Lachnospiraceae bacterium
TAGCATAGGTTTCCCCTATTGACAACGAAAATGTAAAAGGGTATGCTCTTTAAAAACCCTGTTAAGGAGAACCTCTGATGACGATTACCACTACAAATACACTGTCCGCCAAGCAAGCACAGGCTGTAACCAGCCTATACAATGCATGTGCTTACGCGGTCAACTATCCTATTTCCTTGTTTATGGAAAATGAATTTAATATAGAAGCTACACTTCCTTGTTTCTATTTGGCTATGGACGAGGGAAAGTGTATTGGCTTTCTTTCTGTTTTTATGCCAAACCCGCAGGAGTGGGAGGTGACTGCACTGGTGCATCCAGATTATCGACGTCAGGGAATCTTCTCCGATATGTTTGACTGTGCCATGGATTGTCTGGAGGATGCTCTGCCGGAGCAGCTTTTCTTCACCATTGACCCTGCCAATGAAGTTGCCAGACAGCTGCTGCTTGACATGGGTTTTGCATTTTCCTACAGTGAATACGCCATGATTTACGATTCATCTCCCATAGGCACTCCCACTATGCCGGATGGAATCTGTGTTAAGAAAAATGATTCTGGCTATGCTCTGCTACAGGCAAATACGACTATAGGTACTTGCCCGGTAGATGCTTCTGCCGGTGCTTATACCATCTATGCCTTTGAGATTCTACCCCAGTTTCGTGGAAAGGGCTACGGCAGCTTACTGCTTGACTTTGTAATCCATCAACTACAGCATGAAAATAACCAGCTTCCTATTTTATTAGAAGTAAATGGCGAAAACACTGTTGCCTACAACATGTATCTTCGCCATCATTTTAGAATCCATCAACAACTGGATTACTACACCTATATCTTAGTCTAGCGTTCCAAATTCGGAAAATGGCCAGTAACAGAACACTGCCTTTCCTAAAATCTTGTCAATGTTTACATATTTATTTTCCCAAAAACGGCTGTCATTGGAGTTGGTCCGGTTATCACCCATCATAAAATAGCAATCCTCCGGCACTTCATAGACACCGTCACCGTTATACCAGTCTTCTTTTACATAATCCTCTTCCAATGGTTCTGTAGAATCATTAATGTAAATCTTGCCGTTTTCAATTCGCACTGTTTCTCCCGGCAGACCGATAATACGCTTAATATAGTTCTCGCTTTCATCATCCGGGAACTTGAATATAACAATATCCCCACGCTGTGGCTCACTAAAGGTATAGGCAAAACGCCAGCCAATTACCCGGTCTCCCGTCATAATGGTATTCTCCATAGAACCGGAGGGAACGACTGCATTTACAATAATATACCGGTTCATCACAAACGCCACTGCCATGGCAACCACAACTACCAAGACCCAGCTTACTATTTCCCGCCACATAGGTCTTTTTTCTTCCACTTCTGTTTGCTTTTCTGCATCCATCTTTGTCTAATCTCCATTTCCTAATCCTTATAACTATCTGATTGGCAGTTTCATATTTTTTCACACATCCTATCTTAACACATATAGATACAATTATAAAGCAAAAAATGTGTGAAATGTTACAGCACGATTAGAAAAATACTATTACACTTTTTTATTATTGTTACTTGACATATGTCAAGTAGCTGTGTACAATTGAGTCAAAGGAGATAATGAATTATGAGCCAAATTGTGAAAGATAAACAGGACTTAACGTACCTGTCATGGTCTAAAATACGTCATTCATCCGGGACAGCGGGTTCCTTCTTGAAATCATACTCCGAACTAGGTGGACAAAAGACATACTACAAACTGTCAAATTTTGATTCCGTAAAGGGTATAATTGGACATGAATGCGTCAATGAAATCATTGTAGACCGTCTACTGGATTTACTTGGTATTGCGCATCTACGTTATCAATTAATTCATGGAGATATTCTTATTAATGACAAACCTTATGATGTTTACTTATGTGCTTCACATGACTTTAAACAAGCTGGCGAAAGTAAAATTGCTCTAGATGCTTATTATGAGCTAGAACATAGGGCTAACGAATCACCTCTGGATTTTTGCATACGAAACGGTTGGGAAAGCTACATCTATCAAATGCTAATCGTGGATTATTTGATTCTTAATCGTGACCGTCACGGAGCCAATATAGAGGTGCTGCGTAACAATCGAAAGAAAACCATTCGGCTTGCCCCACTATTTGATCACGGATTATCGTTGATGTTTAACTGTCTTAATGACTCAGCCATTGAGAAGTACGATATTATGGAAGATAAACTTACCAATAATTATATCGGTTCCCGCTCCACGTGGGAGAATCTTAAACTAATCCCGGTCAATTACCATTTGCATCTAAATTCTTTAAATGAAAATGATAGAACAATCCTATTGCAGGATTTGGATGGTGTTATACCACAAAATTTACAAATAAAAATCTGGAATATGA
>CAZLTS010000221.1:0-2382 GCA_964562495.1 uncultured Lachnospiraceae bacterium
GAATAATCTGCTTGCCGCTCTGCTCGACAATCATATCCAGCAGGGCAATGAGCTTGGCATCGACCCGAGACAGGTTGTCTGGAAGCGCTGTCTGGATATGAACGACCGCGTTCTGCGCAATGTGGTAGTCGGTCTGGGAAGCAAGATGGACGGAACGGTACGTGAGGATCATTTTGTCATCACGGTGGCCTCTGAAATCATGGCAATCCTGTGTCTGGCCAATGATATGGCTGATTTAAAGGAACGTCTTGGTAAGATTATTGTTGCTTATAATGTACAGGGTGAGCCTGTTACCGCTAAGGATTTAAATGCAGTAGGTGCTATGGCAGCAGTATTAAAGGATGCCATTAAGCCGAATCTGATTCAGACACTGGAGAATACACCGGCATTCGTTCATGGAGGTCCATTTGCGAATATTGCCCATGGCTGTAATTCTGTACGTGCAACCCAGACAGCATTGAAGCTGGCAGATATTGTTGTAACAGAGGCAGGCTTTGGCGCAGATTTAGGTGCTGAAAAGTTCTTTGATATTAAGTGCAGAAAGTCTGGTTTAAAGCCGGATGCAGTTGTATTAGTTGCAACTATTCGTGCTTTAAAATATAACGGTGGCGTGCCTAAGGCTGAATTAAGCGGCGAGAATATGGAAGCCTTAAAGAAGGGTATTGTAAATCTGGAGAAGCATATTGAAAATCTGCAGAAGTTTGGAGTACCTGTTGTGGTAACATTAAACTCCTTTATTACAGATACAGAAGCAGAGATTTCCTTTGTACAGAAATTCTGTGAGGACAGAGGTTGTGAATTCGCTCTGGCACAGGTTTGGGAACATGGCGGCGAAGGCGGTCTGGAGCTGGCAAAGAAGGTTGTAGATACGCTGGAGCATAAGGAAAGCAACTTTAAGCCATTATACGATTTGGAATTATCACTAAAGGATAAGGTTAAGACCATTGCAACAGAGATATATGGTGCAGCAGAGGTAGAGTATGCACCGGCAGCCGCTAAGGCTTTAGACCAGATTACAAATATGGGTTATGCAAATCTGCCTGTTTGTATGGCAAAGACGCAGTATTCTTTATCTGATGACCCGAAGAAGCTGGGACGTCCGGAAGGATTTACCATGCATGTAAGAGAGGCGTATTTATCAGCAGGAGCCGATTTTGTAGTTGTCATTACCGGTTCTATTATGACAATGCCGGGCTTACCAAAGAAGCCTGCAGCCTTTGATATTGACGGAACAGAGGATGGGGTAATTACAGGATTATTCTAAAAAGCGTGGACAATAGATGGAGCTTGCATTCTGGAAGATGAACGGGATTGGCAATGACTATATTATAGTGAATTGCTTAAAAAAAGATGTGAAGGAACCAGAGAAAACAGCAAGAATCTTAAGTAACCGCCATAAGGGGATAGGGAGTGATGGACTGATTCTTGTGTATCCATCCCCGGTGGCGGATTTTAAAATGGTTATGTATAACGCAGATGGCAGCAGAGGCCGCATGTGTGGTAATGGGATTCGTCTACTTGGTAAGTATGTGTATGAAAACAGGCTTACAAGAAATCGGGTACTGCTGATAGAAACAGACAGTGGAATCCGCAGGCTGCATCTGCATGTAAAAAATCATAAAGTAGAAACTGTGACAGTTCATATGGGGAGTCCTGCATTTGGGGCAGAGCACATTCCGATTCAAACCGAAGATGATGTATGGCTTTTAAAATCCATACAAATTGGAAGTACGCAATTGGAAGTGACCTGTGTATCCATGGGGAATCCCCATACTGTTATTTTTAACCAGGGAACGAGGGAAAAGGAATTTTCCCGTTGGGCGCCGGCTTTAGCAGAAAGCGCCTATTTCCCGGAAGGAACCAATGTGGGGCTGGTAACAGTGAAGGACGAAGCACACCTGGATGTAAGGGTGTGGGAACGAGGCAGTGGGGAAACACTTGCCTGTGGGACAGGAGCCTGTGCAGCCGTTGTATGTGCTGTAAAAATTGGCCTTTGTAAACAGGGTGTACCTGTGGAGGTGAAACTTCCCGGCGGCATCTTGAAAATCTGCTATGAACCAGAGAATACTGTTTTGATGGAAGGTCCTGCCACGTATGTGTTTGCAGGGAAAGTCGTAGTCTGATAATATGGGGGAGCAACCTTTGAAGCTTTGGGAATTATTACAGAGTTTTAAGGCTGCAGTTGTGAAAGGAAGCACAAACAGAATCATTACTGGGTTGACTCAGGATTCCAGACAGGTAAAACCAGGGATGATGTTTTTTGCAATTCAGGGAGCAATAGAGGATGGCAATGCTTATATTGGTGAGGCTGTAAGAATGGGGGCAGCAGTAATTATCTCCCAAGATGATAAGCTGTTAAAAAATATGGCTTATAGGGAAATG
>CAZLTS010000222.1:0-2376 GCA_964562495.1 uncultured Lachnospiraceae bacterium
GCCATAGTTCCCAGCCTTCCCAACTGCCGAAAGCTGCCTGCCAAAATTCCCATAAGACTAAAAATCCCAAGAAAGGATATCGAGCCAGTCAAAACTGTAACCACCAGGCCACAGCCACAACCAACCAAAGCCCCTATAGTCGTGCCATATTTGTAGGCAAATACTGCCAGTACAAAGGAAAACACTGCCTCCATAGGTGAAAACTGTCCCACGTCAAAACCGCCCAGTCGATATAGTACCAATCCTAAAATGAAAGCTACGCTGACTGCCTCCTCATTGCCAAATATTTTTCTTTTTTCTTCCGCCCAAGCCACAGCCACTGCCAGCCGAAATATAATGGCAAGACAGCTTGTTAAAATGCCCAGAAATAAGGGTATCAGCCAAGTAACCCACGCTGGAGCTTTTGTAACAAGCCAGCCTGTATTCTGCCCCAACACCACATCTACTAATTCCATTGCCATAGTAACCGTTCCGGCAACTGCTGCTGTTATGTATTTATTCTCCTTTTTTCCAGTTGCCTTTTTAATCATCTCCACAATCATCCATACAAGCATACAGATTGTTGAACCTTTTACTGCTGTAATGAAACTGGCACTGCTGCACATGCCCAGAGTAGCCGATATCCATGCAAGCATACCACTTCCCGTTGTCATCTGCATCGCTGCAAAAAATGCAATTCCAACTGGAAAATATCCGTACACTGTAACTTGAGCCAGCACGACCATAATTATCTGTAGTAATGTCCCCTTCAAAATTCTTTCCCTCATAAAATTCCTCCATTCCGCAGATGCGAATTTGCTTTTCCTACTTGCTACGAAGGAGATTATAAATAAGTACCTCTGGATATTTTGTCAAAATTACAGTTTGGATTAAAAAAAGATTTGGACAAGAACTGGTAGGATTCCTTTTTTCGGTCGATTCTAAGTGGCTACACTGGCTGATTGATATGATTGCAATTTTTCTAATCTTCCAGTAGCCACAAGAGGCGTTATAGAAGATTAGAAAAAGGGAACCACAAAAGTGATTCCCTTTCCTTCATGTTTAATTATCATTGGGCTTATATATAATCTCATCTGAATAAACCAGCCCTAGCTTCTTCGCCATCTCCTCCACGTACTGCAACGTCTGCACGTAGGCCTTCTGTTCTTCCAGCTCGTCATGGCGCGTCTCTTCTTTCGTAAGCTGTGCCTCCAGTTTTGTTTCCTGGGCTTCTAACTGCTGAATCTCCTGTTTTGCCTCATATGTACGATAAAACAATGCACATCCCATTATAACAACCACCAGTGCAATTCCCAGCACGCTTAACCGATGGCTTTGCATTAGGCCATATCGTTTCCTGCTTCTCTTACCTTTGCTGTCTACTACTCTCACTAATTTACACTTCCCTTTGCTTCCGTTTACTTTGCTCTCTCTTTATTCTATAGTGTTTCTTACATTTTTGCAATGGTTTTAACAAGAAATTTATAAATTTTATAAACCACCTGCCAAACAAGTTCTCAAACAGGAACATACCTATGGCAACAGCTACGATTGCATAGGCACGCATACCTCCTTGGCTTTCCACATCAAGTAGTAAAAAAATGGCAATGCCGGCTACAATCCAAAACACAATATCCTCTGCCACAACTACTTTCTTTCCATGACTGAAAATGCGCCGCCATACACGAAGTAAATCATACGCTGCCATAAGCGCCGCCCCTAAGGCTGCAGACTGTAACACTAGATTCAGTTCTATTACGATTTCAAAATCCATAGGCGTCTACCCAAACATTCTGCCCAGGAGCGATTTGCCATTTTTCCTGCCACCATGGATTTCACTGTAAATAAGACCATCTATATGTCCATCTACTTCCGCTTCTCCCTTATCTAAGTCTAACCTTCCAATATGAAGCTCTGTTCCCTTAATCGTTAACATTCCCTGACCGGTTTCCAATAAAATCGTATTCATGTCAAAGGAAATAACATCTGTCACGCCGGTTATGGTTCCGTCCTTTCTATTAGAGAAGGCAATGGTATGTTTTGTAACCGTCTTTGCATCTTCCATATATAAAAATCACACTCCGTTACCTGTTTTGGTTCCGATTTTAATATATGCAAACGCTTCCGCAATTAGACTTACAGGTAACGATACATCTCTTTTGCTTCTTCTTTTTTAACCGTCTCGCTTACGTCAAGAACTTCTACTTTAACACTTCTGTTTCCAAACTGAATCTCTATGGTATCCCCTACCTTAATATTCACAGATGCCTTTGCAGGCTTGTCATTTACACAAACACGACCTGCATCGCAGGCTTCATTCGCCACAGTACGACGTTTAATCAGCCGGGATACCTTTAAATATTTATCTAATCTCATCCTCTTACACTCTACTCTTAA
>CAZLTS010000223.1:0-2358 GCA_964562495.1 uncultured Lachnospiraceae bacterium
TATGACGCTGTTTGATTCCATTTTCGGATATAGTAAGATATTCGGAAGCTGGTTGGTAAGCATTTGTGGTGCAGTAGATTTTTGGCTGTTTGTATTTGGTGCCTTGGGTGCGTATGCAGCAGGTAAGACACAGGCATTGGCGATTGGCTTTAGCCTGATGACACTTAGTCTGTTGTGGGACTTTGTAGACTGGTTGATTCCTAGAGAATATAGAAGCTCTATTTTTTCATGGAGTACATTGGTATCCTTGTTAATCTACGGTGCAGTTACATATTTCTTATTAAGGAAGACATTCCTTAAGGATGTATTAACAAAGAAGTAAAATTAACGAAGAAGTAAAAACGGGGGCTGCCGCTTTAACGAATGAAAATTCGTGAAGTGGCAGCTTCTTTTGTGTCACAGTCCTCTGCTTTTACACACGGGTATAGTCAGCAATGTTTTTAGCGTGGTCTGAGATTCGTTCCAGATTGGATACCGCATCTAAGAACAGAATACCGCTTTGGGTACTGCAGATTCCTTTGGATAATCTTCCAATATGCTTTTCTCGAAGGGCTTCTTCTAATCCATCTACCTTATTCTCATAAAACCAAGTTGTGGAAATAGCGTCAGAGGCAGGCTTTTCTCTGGCAGTCAGCCCGTGCTCCAGAGCAAGGAGTACATTCTCTGTTATAAGCTGCAGGTCGTGAATGCCTTCGTTGGAAAAAGCAGTTTTATAATTCCATTTGCTTTCTGCCAGCTCAGCTATATTTTCACAGTGGTCGGAAATACGTTCTATATCACTGACGGTATAGAGCATATTTTTTATTTGCGTGTGCTGCTCCTGCGTAATGGGCGACTGACTATCAAGCTGTACCAGATAATCCGTTAGCATGTGGGTATAGGCATTTATGGTAAGCTCATTTTTTAATACTTGTTGGGCAGCGTTTTTGTTGTCATTTAACAAAGCATCTGTAGCAAGACGTGTGTTTTTAAAAGCCAGCTTGCCCATGGCAGTTACTTCATGGCTGACTGTTTCAATGGCAAATGCAGGATTTTCTAAGATTCGTGTATCTAAGTGGCGTTTCGCATTTTCAATAATGCCCAGCTCCTTCTCCTCGTCAGATTCCTTAACCAATAAACCGGATAGTGTAACCAGCCAGTTGGCAAAGGGAAACAGCAGTATGGTACAGCTTACGTTAAATATGGTGTGAAAAACAGAGATTCCCAGGCTGCTAATAGAGCTGTTGGCAAAATCGGGAAGGATTCGAAACAGCACAAACATAATCACTCCAAAGAGTACAGCACCGATTGCATTAAATAGCAGGTGAATCGTGGAGGCACGCTTCCCGTTGCGGCTGGCACCCAGACTGGATAACAGTGCAGTGACACAGGTTCCCATGTTTTGCCCCAAGGTAATGAAAATAGCACTGTTCCAGGTTACCATGCCGTTGGTGGCTAGTGTCTGGAGGATTCCTACGCTGGCAGAGGAACTTTGAATTATGGCAGTTACAACCAGACCTACCAGAATACCCAGAATGGGGTTACTGCCTAGCGTTTGGAAGGCCTGCGAGAAAATCGGCGAGTTCTTGTAAGGGGAAATGGAGCCGGACATAAAGCTAAGACCGATAAACAGAATACCAAAGCCTACGAATATGGAGCCGCCCTCCTGCAGGTTCTCCCTTTTAGCGAACATAAGAAGAAAGGCACCAATACCAACCAGCAGTGGCGCATAAAATTCCGGTTTCAGGTAAGGACCCAGTTCATTTAGAGATACCAGCCAGCTAGTGATGGTTGTACCAATATTGGCACCCATGATAACGCCAACTGCCTGGGTTAAGTCCATAATTCCGGCATTGACGAAGCCCACTACCAGAACTGTGGTGGCAGAGGAGCTTTGTATAATGCAGGTAATCAAGGCACCTACCAAAACGGCAAGAGCTCGGTTATTTGTTAAAGCACCCATTAGCTTCTGGGTTTTAGCTCCGGCTGCTTTTTGCAAACCATTTGCCATGATGTTCATACCGTAGATGAACATGCCCAGACCGCCTATAAATTGAAATAGCATTTTGATGTGTTCCATATATACTCCGTTCTGCAGCGTTTAATCTGCGAAAGCATTAGATGACCTTCGTATGTAGGTTAGTGTTTACAAAAGAAGGAAATCTATGCATCTAGATTTCGCTTTACGTTATAATATATTACAAATGTACCGCCTTGACCATTGGAGCAGCCGAGCTGTCCGAGCAGGCAAAGGGCTTGAAGAACAAGGAGAATTAAACCACAAGTTAAATGACATATAGCGATGATTTATTTATACACAGAATGGGCGAGGATATTCTAAAGAATTATTTGATCCACATTGGTGTTATGTCTTGAAAC
>CAZLTS010000224.1:0-2325 GCA_964562495.1 uncultured Lachnospiraceae bacterium
TATAAGATTATGCTAAAATAAGAAAACGGACTATAAATAAAGAAGGGATTAAAAAATATGAGTGATTACAGACGCTCCAGAGGGGAATATTCGGAACAGAGGGAACCCGAATTAACACCTAAGGAATTACGAAGGCAGGCGAAGCAGCGCACTGTCAGAAGCCGTAAAATCGGCTATGTACTTGTGTTAATACAGCTTTTAGTTACAGTATTTTTCGACTGGATTTTATACTATCTGGATTTGTTAGAGCCTACCTACACCTATTGCATTATTGGCTTGACTGCATTTCTTGTCTTGTATGTCTTTCTTACACAGTTAGGCAAGAAACGAATCCGCATGATTGGTAAGGTGTTGTCTTGTATTCTAATTATTGTACTGGGAATCGGCTCCTACTATCTGTTTAAAACTTACAATATGTTTGACCAGATTACCGGTGTGAATACAAAGACAGATACCATTTCTATTATCGTGTTAAAAGATGATGCGGCTTTAGATATCTCTGATTTGACAGATTATAATTTCGGTATCTCTCAGGTAATTGACCGGACGAATACAGATAAAGCACTGGCCGATTTAGCAGATGATTTGAAGAAAACACCGGATACCACAGAGTATGCAGATTTCCATACGTTGGTTCAGGCACTTTATGACCAGAACACGAAGGTTATTATCTTAAATGAAGCGTACCGTTCTACCATAGAGGACGACTATCCCGATTTTTCAGAGGATACTCGTGTAATTAAGTCCTATCAATATAAGACTAAGCTGGCTACCGGAAGCAGCGTAGAGGTTACAGAGGAACCTTTCGTCGTGTATTTGTGTGGAAATGACCAGACCGGTACTGTAACAGAAACAGGCCGCAGCGACGTAAATATCTGTGCCGTTGTAAACCCTAAGACCGGACAGATTCTTCTTGTATCCACACCACGAGATGCGTATGTGGAGTTAAAGGATGCTGCCGGAACCGTTCCTGCTGGCTCTATGGACAAGCTGACACACGCCAGCAACTTCGGTGTAGACAGCGCCATTAAAACATTAAACAATTTATACCAGATTGATATCTCCCATTATATTCGGGTGAATTTCACCGGATTTGAAAGTATCGTAGATGCTATCGGTGGTATTACCATAGATTCTCCATACTCCTTTACCTCTGTAGACGGCTTCTATTATCCACAGGGTGTGCAGGATATGAATGGAAAACAGGCATTGAATTACGCCAGAGAGCGAAAGGCATTTACAGACGGTGACTTGCAGAGAAATAAGAATCAGACACAGGTGCTGCAGGCTATTTTAAACAAGGTGCTGTCACCTAGTATTTTAACAAGCTATGGTTCCTTAATGGACAGTGTTCCAAATGCATTTTTAACAAGTCTTACAAAGGATGATATCTCTTCTCTTGTTAAATTGCAGCAGTCCAGTAACATTGACTGGGATATCCTATCCTATAATGTACTGGGTACTACAGGAAATGAATATGTATATTCTATTTCCTCCTTCCCGGTATCTGTTGTTTATCTGGATGAGACCGATGTAGCTAATGCAACCAGCCTGATGCAGCGTATGCTAAATGGGGAACGGATTACACAAACAGAAATTGATGCATTAAGCAGCAACACACAATAGATTGCTAAATGATTTGGAGGTATTTCCATGAAGAAGATTATTTTAACCGGCGGCGGTACTGCCGGACACGTTACACCGAACATGGCTTTGCTGCCACGTTTAAAGGAATTAGATTATGATGTGCATTATATTGGTTCCTATGACGGAATCGAGCGTAAGCTGATTGAGGAAATGGGGATTCCCTATGATGGAATCTCCTCCGGCAAGCTTCGCCGTTACTTATCTTTAAAGAACTTCACAGACCCCTTCCGTGTTATTAAGGGCTTCTCCGAAGCGAAACAGTTAATTAAGGATTTCGCCCCAGATGTAGTATTCTCAAAGGGCGGCTTCGTTTCCGTCCCTGTTGTTATGGCTGCTGCCAAGCTGGGTATTCCTGTTATTATTCACGAATCCGATATGACACCAGGACTGGCAAATAAGCTGGCGATTCCTAAGGCAACTAAGGTATGCCATAACTTTCCTGAGACTGCCCAGTATATTAAAGGAGATAAATGCGTTTTAACCGGAACTCCCATTCGTAAGGAGCTGTTTAGTGGAAGCAAGTTAGCAGGCTTACAGCTGTGCGGCTTTACTGCCAACAAACCAGTTCTTATGGTTGTAGGCGGAAGTCTGGGTTCTGTAGTGGTAAACGACGCTGTTCGCGAAGCACTGCCTGAATTATTAAAAGAATATCAGGTTGTCCACCTGTGCGGAAAAGGC
>CAZLTS010000225.1:0-2320 GCA_964562495.1 uncultured Lachnospiraceae bacterium
TATTAAAAAGATAATTAATGATGTACAGAGAGTAATTGGAAAAGAGGTATAGGAAAATGCGAATTTTAGAATTAGATGAAACAACAAAACAGAATATCTTAACAGATTTATTAAAGCGTAGTCCCAATCAGTACGGACAGTATGCAGATACCGTAAATGAGATATTAAATGATGTAAAGGAAAATGGAGATGCAGCTGTTTTTGCTTATACAAAGAAGTTTGATAAAGCAGATATTACAGCAGATACCATAGAAGTAACAGAGGCTGAATTTGAAGAGGCTTATGCCAGTCTGGAGAATCCGGAGCTGGTAGACATCATTCGTAAAGCTAAGAAAAACATTTTCGAATATCACCAGAAGCAGAAGCAGTACAGCTGGTTTGATTCCAAACCGGACGGCAGCATTTTAGGTCAGAAGGTTACGCCGCTTGAGAAGGTAGGCGTTTATGTTCCAGGCGGTAAGGCTGTTTATCCTTCTTCTGTGTTAATGAATGTAATCCCTGCTAAGGTGGCAGGTGTTGATTCTATTATTATGACAACACCATGCGGCCCTGATGGCAAGGTTTATGCGACTACTCTGGTTGCTGCAAAAGAAGCAGGCGTTGATAAGGTATATAAGGTCGGTGGAGCACAGGCAATTGGTGCTATGGCTTATGGCACCCAGTCTATCCCTAAGGTTGATAAGATTGTAGGACCTGGTAACATTTTCGTTGCACTGGCTAAGAAGGCTGTATATGGACACGTAAGCATTGACTCCATTGCCGGTCCTAGCGAGATTTTAGTCATTGCAGATGAAACTGCCAATCCTCGGTATGTAGCAGCGGATTTATTATCACAGGCAGAGCATGACGAGCTGGCTTCCGCTATTTTAGTTACAACAAGCATGGAAATCGCACAGGCTGTATCTAAGGAAGTAGAAGGCTTTACTCAGGTTCTATCCAGAAAAGAAATTATTGAGAAATCTTTGGAAAATTATGGTTATATTTTAGTTGTTAAGGATTTAGAAGAAGCCATTGCCGTAGCCAACGAGATTGCATCAGAGCATTTGGAAATTGTAACAAAGGATCCGTTTATGGTTATGACTAAGATTCGTAACGCCGGAGCTATTTTCCTTGGAGAATACAGCTCAGAGCCACTGGGAGATTATTTTGCAGGACCTAACCACGTGCTGCCTACGAATGGAACCGCTAAGTTCTTTTCACCCTTAAGTGTAGATGATTTCATTAAGAAATCCAGTATTATTTCCTTCTCTAAGGAAGCCTTGACACCGTTACACAGTGATATTGAGAAGTTTGCAACAGCAGAGAAATTAACTGCACATGCTAATTCCATTGCAGTTCGTTTTGAAAAGGAGACTAAG
The DNA here is from genome assembly GCA_964562495.1 of uncultured Lachnospiraceae bacterium. GTDB lineage: Bacteria > Bacillota > Clostridia > Lachnospirales > Lachnospiraceae > CANQSA01. Next base: position 1,359 of record CAZLTS010000225.1, read on the forward strand.
TAAAATGAGAACAGCTACCATTTCCAGACAGACAAAAGAGACAGATATTTACGTTAGTATTAATATTGACGGAACAGGAACCTACGATATTGATACAGGCATTGGATTTTTTAATCACATGTTAGAGGGCTTTGCCAAGCACGGCCTGTTTGATTTGACGGTTAAAGTAACTGGTGATTTAGAAGTAGATTGTCACCATACCATTGAGGATACAGGCATTGTATTAGGACAGGCTTTTTTGCAGGCAATTGGTGATAAGAAAGGAATCTGTCGCTTTGGCGAACGGATTCTGCCTATGGATGAGGCACTTGTATTAAGTGCTGTGGATTTGTCCGGACGGGCTTATCTGGCTTATGACGCTGCTTTTACCACAGAGCGTGTGGGAGAGTTTGATACAGAAATGGTAGAAGAGTTTTTCTATGCTTTTGCCAGCAACGGTGCCATGAATCTGCACATTAAGCAGTTAAGTGCACCAGGAAACAGTCATCATTTAATGGAGGCTATGTTTAAAAGTGTAGCCAAGTCCTTAGATATGGCAACCCGTTATGATGAACGAATTACAGATGTACTGTCTACGAAAGGAACACTATAGATGCAGGGGATTGATGCAATTAAATTAAAATTACAGGAAATGGGGCTTACTGTGAAAGCCTTAAATCCGGCTTACCAATGGGCTGATTTTAAGCAAAATAGTGATGGCATGGTGCCTGTTGTGGTACAAGATGATGATAACGAGCAGGTACTTATGGTAGCTTACATGAATGAAGAAGCCTATAACACCACTGTTGCCACAGGTATTATGACCTATTACAGCAGAAGCAGACAGGAGCTTTGGATTAAAGGGCTGACAAGTGGGCATTTCCAGTATGTAAAGAGCTTGTATATTGACTGTGATAATGATACAATACTTGCCCGGGTAAAGCCTGTGGGACCGGCATGTCATACTGGAAACCAGACTTGTT
>CAZLTS010000226.1:0-2312 GCA_964562495.1 uncultured Lachnospiraceae bacterium
ATACACCAGAATAGTCGAATCTAATTATGACACGTTTTAAAGATTCACTAGATATATTATCATAATCTATTATCCATTCATCACCGGTATTAAGACATTGTATCCTGATATAAGTATCCTTGGTTGCCCTCCAGCCGTTATTAAATCTACACGAAAACATCGTAGAAGCACTTATTCCGCTTTCCAACGGTGTAACACTGTTACTTGGCCACGCCGTTACTGCACTTGTCACATTGCCTTTGCTTAACAATTCGTATCTGTTAATACGGTACTCATAATTACTTAAGCTGCCCTCATCTTCAAGAACATCTCTTAAGCCGGCAATAGTAGATATTTCTGTAAGCTTTACGGTTTCTGATAGTTCCTGTAAACCTGCACCTGTCCTTATTGCATTATAAAGGCAAAGCATACTGTCGTACTCGTCTTCACTCAACCGATTACTCCAGCTAAGTCTCATTTGGTTCAGTCTGTCTTTAATATCCTGCGAATAATCTATGTACGACCACCCGGCTATTCTGTCAGCATCAGCAAAGCCTGCATATATCTTTATATACTCATCTTCCATACTGTAATCAAATATTGCACAATATCCGTCACTTATAGCTGTCTTTGCTGCATACTGGGCATACACAAACGGCGTTATTACGGCATTATCCCTGACAATACTATATTCTGCCACCTGCTGATAGGAATTATTATCTCTGTTAGAGCAGTAATTATACAAAGAACTTGCGCTGTCACTTAGCGAAACATTAAGATTAAACATCTCCTCGTTATAGCTGCATTCCCCTGCATACCCATCTGTAACCGTACCGGACTGTCGTGCCAGATAATTCCACAGCAGCACACTTTGCCTGCACATTCCCTGTCGGCAGTAATACTCCTGTGCTTTGTCCAATTCACTGTAACCGGCATCACGCACTTTAAGAACACGCCCTAGAGCAGTGCCATTGATATACAGAATGTCCTTACTTTCAACCAGTTCTTCATTGTAGCTGCAATCTTTACCCGTATATCCCAAAAGACATATCCTTCCATCACTGTCTGTCTCGATATAGTAGTAATTATCGTCCTTTGGAAAAGAATAGGCAAAACCGCCAAACATCGAATCAGTCTTAAGCTCATAATCGCCCAAAAGCCTGATTACCTTATCAATTCCATCTGAAGTAAATACCGTACCTCCTTTAAGATAAAATAATACCTCCTGCTCTTTAGCGCTGCACTTAAAAGTTGCGGGCTCTGTAAGGCCTAATAACTTTACAATTCCAAAATCTTTGCTAAATGTAACTAACCCTGCAGAGCCTGCAAAGCACATACCCATGCTAAAAACACCTGTAACAAACAAATACACCATAATACGCAATACATAACCGCCAAATCTTTTCATACGCTCCTCCGTTCATAAATCATTGCCTCGTATAGTTATGTATTGTATTATAGTGTATATGTTATTTTATGTCAATACGTTTTTTTGTGTTTTATTCAACTGTAATTTCTACAATGTTATACCCCGATGTTTTTCCTCCACTCGTCTTTGCATATACATCTTCAAAACTTGTTCCGCATATGTAACGATTCTGCATATTGCTGCTGTTAATAATAAATTTATCCTGCGAATCCGTCACCATATCCGAGTATTCAAATGCAAAATACACATCCATGGTGGTTGAGCCGTTAGTTATATTAGCCTTGTAGTACATGTATGCATAATTCTTGGTTATGCCGTTGTTATCCTCTTTTCTAAAAAGACATGTCGTCTTTAGATATTCGTAGGAAAGTACGTTCTCCGTATTCGGTTCAAACAGAACCTGTGTATTAGATGAAGCTTTATAAAGCATCCGAAACGTCAAATCCTCCGTCTGACTTTTTATGGTACTGACGGCTTCTTTTTTCAGCTCCGACATAACCTGCGTATCCACCTGACTTGCATCGTTAATATATCTTGAAATGACACCAATCTTGTATTCCCTGCTTTTTTCGCTGACAATCCAGCCATTTTCCATCAAAGCCTCATCTGACGTATTAAGAGTAACCGTAACCGTATCGCCTGTTGCAAGACCGCTTAATTTGTCTGCCGTAAATGTCAGCTTGCTTAAGAATTCGTCTTCCCAATTATTCTGTATCGTAGCAAAGCCCTCCGGGCTGATACCGGACACCGTCAGGCTTACATTTTCAAAAACATCTATCTGCGTACCTTTATTCAAGCCGCTTACTTTAGTCTCTCCTGTGTTGCCGCTTACTTTAATCTTTAAAGCTTTTGCTTCCTGCGTATCATATTTTACAAAGTACGTGCACAAGCTTCCATTACTGTA
>CAZLTS010000227.1:0-2308 GCA_964562495.1 uncultured Lachnospiraceae bacterium
CCTGTGGACCAACACCCTTAGCCGGTGTTCCCTCCAGATAAATACCAATTACGCCAGGCATATTAATATCATAAGTCTGGTCAAGTAACTGCTTAACCAACTCAGGACCACCCTCACCCATAGCCATGGTACCCAATGCACCATAACGTGTGTGACTGTCAGAACCTAAAATCATCTTACCGCCGCCTGCTAACATCTCTCTGGCAAACTGATGAATGACTGCCTGATGAGGTGGTACATAAACACCGCCATACTTCTTGGCACATGTCAGTCCAAACATATGGTCATCTTCATTAATCGTTCCACCAACTGCACACAAGCTGTTATGGCAGTTTGTCAATACATAAGGAATGGGGAACTTCTCCAGGCCTGAAGCTCTGGCTGTCTGAATAATACCTACAAATGTGATATCATGGGAAGTCAGTTTATCAAACTTCACCTGCAGCTTCTCCATGTTACCAGAGGTATTATGTGCTTCTAAAATGCTATAAGCCATGGTATTCTTCGCTGCCTGCTTCGGCTCTAAATATCTGCCACCCAGCTCCTGTTTTACCTGTGCTTCATTCTCTAACTCTACTACCTTCGTGCCATCTACCAGATAAGCACCTGTTTTGCTTAGACGAATCATTCGTAATCTCCTTTTCTAATCAATTAAATCAGTATTCTAAGTATACTGTTATTATGGAAAAAAATCAATGAATAAATGAGAAATAATACTTTGACATTCAAAGTATTCTGTGCTATGATTGCAATTAAAACAAGTGTATGTATGGAAAGGGAATTATTATGATCGTCGAGCCAAAAGTCAGAGGTTTTATTTGTATGACCGCACATCCTACAGGATGTAAAAAAAATGTATTGAACCAAATTGATTACGTAAAGAAAAATGGCATCTGTGACGGACCGAAACGTGTCCTGATTATCGGAGCCTCCACAGGCTACGGATTAGCCTCCCGCAGTAGTGCGACTTATGCCTGGGGTGCAGATACCATTGGCGTTATGTTCGAAAAAGAATCAAATGGGAAACGGACTGCAACTGCCGGCTATTACAATACCCGCGCTTTTGAAGCACAGGCAAAAGCCGACGGTCATATTGCCAAATCCATTAATGGCGACGCCTTTTCTCAGAAAATTAAAGACCAGACCATTGCCTGCATTAAAGAAACCTTTGGACAGGTAGATATGGTTGTGTACTCTCTGGCAGCACCGAGAAGAACGACACCAGATGGTACAACTTATTCCTCCACATTAAAAACCGTTGGAGAACCATTTGTAGAGAAATCCATAGATTTAAGAAATAATGTATTAGCCGAAGCCTCTATTCCTCCCGCTACAGAAGAAGAAATTGAAGGCACTGTTAAAGTAATGGGCGGCGAGGACTGGATGCTTTGGATTGATGCCCTAAAGGAAGCCAACGTTCTGGCACCAGAGGCTATAACCGTTGCTTACTCCTATATCGGACCAGAGCTTACATATCCGATTTACTATAACGGTACAATCGGCATGGCAAAAAAACATCTGCACCAGACTGCCAAAGATATCTGCGTAAAGCACCCTGACGTAAAAGCTGTTGTTTCCGTAAACAAGGCTCTCGTAACCCAAGCAAGCGCAGCCATCCCCATCGTTCCCCTGTATATCGCTATCCTATACCGGGTTATGAAAGATGCCGGATTACACGAAGGCTGTATCGAACAAATTGACCGCCTGTTCTTAGAGAAACTAAACACCACTAAATTCGACACAGACGAAAACGGACTAATTCGCATGGACGACTGGGAAATTCGCCCCGACATCCAGACCGAGGTTATGAATTACTGGAACACCATTACACCAGAGAATTTCCAGTCCTTAACTGACATCCAAGGCTACTGGGACGACTTCTACCATATGTTCGGCTTCAAAATCGACGACGTAGATTATACAGCAGATGTAGAAATCTTATAATTGAATCTAGAGACTTATAAAAAGGAAATAAAACCATTGTCAGTCAACTTGAATTCCTTCCAATCGGTTTTATTTCCTTTTCCAAGTATTTTAATTATTTATGCGAAATAGTGTTTGATTACAATATTACTGATAGTACTTGCAAGTCCAGAGTAATCATATGTCATATTACCGGTCTTACGGTCTTTTTTAGCCTTTACAAGAGTGTTAATAGTACGTTTCTTGAATGTTACAGTGCCAGTCTCCTCATCTGTTTCAAACTTATTCTTAAATCCACGAATATACCAATCATTTAAAAGTTTCTTGTCCTCTTTTGTTAGCTTTACACGTGTTTTGTCGGTGTATGGTGTCTCAAAAGGGTAAA
>CAZLTS010000228.1:0-2300 GCA_964562495.1 uncultured Lachnospiraceae bacterium
ATGTAACTCTAAGGCTTATCTGGCACAGGGACATAACTCTGCGCTGGTAGATTCCGATGGAAAAATGTATCTGATATTTCATACGAGAACAAATGATGGTACAGAAGGACATTATGTAAAGACACATCAAATGTACATGAGCGAGGATGGCTGGTTGTGTGTAGCACCTTATGAATATAATGGTGAAACGATTTCGGCAAAGGGATATTCTAAGAGTCAGATTGTAGGCGTGTATGATTATCTGGTGCAGAAGCCGGGACAGGCAAGTGGTACATATACTACATCAGTTAAGATTAGCTTAGGTTCAGACGGAAGCGTTAGAGGAACGAATATCACAGGTACATGGGAAATGAAGAGCAATACTGCATACGCTACCTTTACAATCAATGGAGTTGTTTATAAGGGTGTATTTGCTATTGGTTATATGGAAGATGATGCAAAAACAAAGGTTATGACCTTCACAGCTGTTGGTGATAATAATGTATGTATCTGGGGCAGTAAAACGACGGTAACAGACAGTGTAATTGTTTCCAGAGCTGTTACAGAACTGGACAATACATTTGCAACTCCTATTCGCACAACACTTCCTACCACTGGTTTTGGAGATGCGAAGATTACTTATGTTTCTTCCAATAAGCAGGTAATTAAAAATGACGGTACGGTAACGCGTCCGACACAGGATACTAAGGTTACAGTAACTGCAAAAATTGTGCATGGAAGTTATACGAGAACCAAAGAATATACGGTGACCGTAAAAGGCATTACAACAACGGCAGCAACCAATAGTGAAGGTGTAATTGCACGTTATACTTTTGACAACAGTGGTGCATTAGGTGAGGATTCATCTGGAAACGGAGTTACCGCTACTACAAATAGTACAACCTATTTAAGCAGCTTCGCAGGTAGAAGTGGTGTGCTATATTTTAATGGTGACGCCAACAGTTATGTAAAGCTGCCTGCAACGGTTAGTCAGGCAGAGGCGTTCACGTTTACAGGCTGGGTGTATGGAACAACTGATACTTGGTGGCAGAGAATCTTCGATTTGGGAGATGGCGCAGGAGAGTCGGCTTTCCTGACTAATTGTGGTGGAACTGGCGTGCTGCGGTTTGATTTAACCAGCTCTGAAAATAGTTTTGATATGGATGATACGGCGATTCTTCCAACCAACCAGTGGAACCATTTAGCTGTTACAATCAGTGAGGATGGTGCAACGGCCATGTATTTAAATGGCGTGTTAGTCAGTGCATATAGTGCAGGAAGTTTAAGCTATCGTCTCAGTGATTTTAATGGAACACAGAATTATTTGGGAAAGAGCCAATATGATGTAGATGCAATGTTTAGTGGTTATATGGACAACATCACTTTCTATGGTAAGGCATTGACAGCGACAGAGATTAAAGCAGATATGGAAAAGTAATCTTGACAGCTTTTGTTATGCCATGTAAAATGGGTGTGGTTATACCAATACAAGAGAAAGGAATTTTTATTGTGAAGAGAGAAAATGTCATTGTCCTTGATTTTGGAGGACAGTACAATCAGTTAATTGCACGGCGCGTAAGAGAATGCAATGTATATTGTGAAATCTATTCTTACAAGACCGATATAGAGAAGCTGAAAGCAATGAATCCTAAGGGTATTATCTTAACAGGTGGTCCTAACAGCTGTTATGAAGCAGATTCTCCTACTTATACGAAGGAACTGTTTGAATTAGGTATTCCTGTGCTTGGCATTTGTTATGGTGCGCAGCTTATGACACATCTGCTTGGTGGTGAGGTTGCCAGAGCCGAGGTGCGTGAATATGGAAAGACAGAGGTTTTAGTAGATGAGGCAGATTCTTTATTGTTTAAGGGGATTTCCCCTAAGACTATCTGCTGGATGAGTCATTTTGACTATATTAAGCAGGCAGCACCTGGATTCCAGATTACAGCCCATACAGCAGACTGTCCTGTGGCAGCAGTAGAGAATCGGGAGAAGGCACTGTACGCAGTGCAGTTCCATCCGGAAGTATTGCACACAGTAGAAGGCAAGGAGATACTGTCTAATTTCGTATTTGGCGTATGCGGATGTGCAGGTGACTGGAAGATGGATTCTTTCGTGGAGACTTCCATTGCAGCCATTCGTGAGCGTGTAGGTGATGGTAAAGTGTTATGTGCCCTGTCCGGTGGTGTGGATTCTTCTGTAGCAGCGGTTATGTTGGCAAAGGCCATTGGAAATCAGCTTACCTGCGTGTTTGTAGACCATGGTTTGCTTCGTAAGAACGAGGGCGACGAGGTCGAAGCTGTATTTGGTGAGCAGGGTAA
>CAZLTS010000229.1:0-2290 GCA_964562495.1 uncultured Lachnospiraceae bacterium
AATAACCATGTAGGGGCTAGCTGTGCTAGCCCGTTTCTTTTGTATTGGCTGATATATCATCTTGTAGGGGCGAACAGCGTTCGCCCGTTTTTTTTTTGCACGGCAATTAATTGTATTATTAAATCTGTATGGGCGACAAATATTTTATATGCATTTTTTCAACATACCACCATAAAAAAAGCGGAAATTTCCCACCGAAATCTCCGCTTTTATTATTCTGATATTCTGTTTTCTAAACCTTAAACCTTAATATCTCCAACATCAATATTCCCAACATCCACATCTCCAACATCTGTCACAATGTCGTTCTTAGCCTTTGATGTGTCGTCGCTTCCGAATATCCTGTCAGGGAAAAGTACAAATACATCAACCGCTATTACTCCAAGTATGAGTATTATAAGAATTATTGGCAGTACTACTCCTCCGCCCTTGCCCTGCTTTGTCGGGTTCTGTGCAGGGTCGGGATAAGGCTGATACTGTGGGTTTTGATTGGAGTAAGCGTTTGCATTGTTAACAGCCTGATTCTGTGTACCGTACATATTCTGATACTGACCCTGATTCAGTACTGTTGTCTCCTGATTTGGTACATTATTATATGTAGGCTGTGCAGGAGCAGGAGTAGGTGTTGGTGTAGGTGCAGGAGTTGGAACAGGTGCAGGTGTTGGTGTTGGTGCATTGTCAACCTCAACCGCATCTATTGTAGGGTCACCCTCATGCCTGTTAGTCATCTGGTCATTTGCAAATGTAGCATCTGTAATTACAGGCGGTGTAAGTTCGTCCATTGTGGGATTAGGGTCAGCCTTAGCTTCAGCAACAGGCTGAACAGCAGATGCAGAGCTTCCGCATACTCCGCAGAACTTAGCCCCCACCTTTAAAGGACTTCCGCAGGTCTTGCAAACAAGCCCCTCACTTTTTTGTGCTTCTATCTTATTTCCACAGCTACCGCAAAATTTTGCTCCGTCAGGTAGTTCGTGTCCGCATTTTGAACAAATTACTGACATAAAATTCATTCCTTTCGTCGTTTGGTTTACAATTTAAGAAAATCACTCAAAAACAAATTCTTCAATCACATCTCCGTAAAGCTTCCAGCTTCCGCCACTGTAAATAACCGTCAGCGTAACACTGTCCCTTTTCGTTTTCATGCTCTGAATAACCGTTAAGTCAGCAGATATTTCATAAGCCTTGCTTATGTTAATCCGCTTGTGATATTCCTCTTTGTACTTATCCTCCAAAGTGCCAATCTGCTCCGAATCAAGCTCCTTTGCTGAATTTTTGCTGTATGACAAAGCAGACAAGCCTTTTTCCTGTGACGGTACAAGAGTTTTCGCAAGCTGTGAATTGTAGCTTTCGCTCTCCTCATACTTTTCCCTTGCACCCTCTGTGTAGCAGTTAAGATATGACTCTGTGTCCCATACCTTTACCGCCCCAACCATGGTCAGAATCGGCTGTTCGTAATTCATTGAAGCCTTTGTGTCAGATTTTTTTCCGCACCCCACGGTAAGCATACAAGCCACCGTTAAAATAACTAAAATTAATCTTTTCATATTAATATTCTAAAAATGGACGGACTTTTTCGCCCGTCCATTTTTCATTTTATGTAGATATTCAGATTATTAAGTCAGATAGATGAAATAGCTAAGCATTTCAGTATCAACGACAGCCCACTCACCGTTTACCTTTGCAACTGTAATGGTCATGTCCTCATCTTCGTCTTCGTCGTCCTTACCCTTCATATCGTACTCAATGTCAATCTCATAGCCCTTTGTAACCTTAACCTTCTTTGCACCTGCGTCCTTAAGGTCGGACTTGATTTCCTTAAGCTCCTTATTTGTAAGCTCATCCTTGTCTGTAATCTTGAATGAATACTTTATTTTCTTACCGTACTCATCCTCCATGCTATCCTGAATTGCTTCGGCAATATCATCAAATGCCTCTTCAACATCATCATAGCCTGCGTCCTTCATTTCGTCCTCAAAATCGTCCGACTCAACAAGAACAGATGGGAACGCTTTCATAAGTGCCTTACCGTCGCCCTTGGTCATGCCCTTGAACATATTGTCGATAGCCTTTTCATAACCTGCACCGCCGAAAAGATTTGCAAGAATTATGATTACAATAATTACTACAACAGCAATTGCACCGATACCGATAAGGGTATTCTTGTTAGGATTGGTTTTAAGATTTTTGATGTTTTCAACTGTCATTGAGTCCTTGATTGCATTTACATCAACCTTATCCTTAATATCGTTGAAAGCATTTTTCACACTCTCTGTAGCATTTCCCATAGCGG
>CAZLTS010000230.1:0-2286 GCA_964562495.1 uncultured Lachnospiraceae bacterium
CATTGTAGTTTATTTTTATACGGTCCTTGCCATGACAGCATTTTTTGCAGCTAGTGGCGGTATCTTAGAGGTAATGTCCATTCAGGCAAATCAGTCATCTGTTGCACTGCGGGTGAATCTGGCACCGGTTTCTAAGTTACAGGTATTTGCCCCTAGTGCGTTGGCAGCAGAGGTGCTGCAGTTTGGCGTTATGGTAATCGTGATTCTTTATATCCGCTTTGTACTTGGCATCGATTTCGGAAATCGATATGGTCTTATTCTGCTAAATACGTTTGTAGGCAGTATTTGCGGCATGGCATTTGGTGCTATGATTGGCGCTATTGTTAAGAAAAATGAGAATTTTAAAACTGGCGTATGTATGGGCTTTACTATGTTTTGCTGCTTTCTGGCAGGTATGATGGGTTCTGACATTAAATACATGATAAAAAAGGCAGTGCCCCTGGTAGACCGATTGAACCCGGTGAATTTAATTACAGAAGGGTATTACAAGCTGTATTATTATGACGCATTGGGAAGCTTCTGGCAGAATATTGCCATATTGCTTGTTATGACAGGAATCTGTCTTGGTATCACATTGGGGATTCTAAGGAGGCAGCGCTATGATAGTTTATAAAGCATTTGGTAAAATCATAAAACGTTACATAGGCTTAATCTTTATGTATCTGGGCATCTTTGCAGGAATTATCTTAATCAATATTGCCAATTTACAGGACAATGATGTTACTTCCTTTGAAAGTACTTCAGTGTCAGTGGCAGTCATTAATCATGACGCAGGGGAAATCGGAAAAGTACTGGAGCAGTATTTAGAACAGGAAACCAATCTGGTAACGGTATCAGAGAATCGGGAAGCTATGCAGGATGCATTGTTTTACCGAGCAGCAGAATATATTCTAGTAATTCCAGAGAATTTCACCAGTGCACTGTTGGCAGGAGAAGAACCGAAACTGGAACGGGTGCAGGTGGCAGATTCCTACAGTGGTTATTATGTAGACAGTATGGTAGATAAATACTTAAACCTGATACGCATCTACGAGGCTGCCGGCGATTATAGTACAGAGACCGTTATAAAAAATGTAGAAAGCGATTTAAATAATACGGTAACCGTAGAATTGGCAACAGGCACAGAAGAAGAAAGCAATGGTGCACAGCATACGGCAAGTGCCTTTAACTGTGCTGCTTATGTAATTTTGGCATTGGGTATGACATTAGTTGGTATTCTGGTTGCAGCCTTCCACGATGCAGACCGGTATCGTCGAATTCTCGTATCACCATTGCCGCCAGAGAAGCTGGCAAAAGCACAGCTTATTGCAAATGGTATTTTAATGATTGCCATTGTTACCGTAAACTATGGAATCCTGTGGATTATGATGTCTAAGTATATCAATTTGTATAATGGCATTATTTTCTATATTAATATGCTTTTAATGGGAGCTGTTTCTCTATTACTTGGTTATATACTGGCATTGTTTGTGAAGTCATCCAGCGGACGCGGCGGTGCCATCAATGCCATTTCCTTAGGTATGAGCTTCCTGTGCGGTGTCTTTGTTCCCCTGTCTTATCTGGGAGAAGGAGTAAAGAAAATGGGACAGTGCCTGCCGGCATACTGGTTTGTAAAAGTAAATGAGAAAGCAGCCGGCATGACAGGCTTCACCAAAGATGCACTGGGAGATATAGGAAAATGGATGGGTGTGGAGTGCCTGTTTATTATTGGACTGACAGTAGTGGCACTTATTCTTATAAAGAAAAGAAGAAATTTTGAATCCTTTTAAAGTTTTGCTTGACATTTGAACGCATTTCATTATAATTAGAAAGTGCGTGACTGAATTTAGAGAATTCGTGCGCCCATTTGCATAGGGCAGATGGAAGTTAGTAATGATTTTTCATCACTATCTAAACAATATTTTAACAGGAGGTGAAACGGAATGCCTACATTTAACCAGTTAGTAAGAAAAGGAAGACAGACTACTGAGAAGAAGTCTACTGCACCAGCTTTATTAAAGAGCTACAACTCTTTAAAGAAGAAGACAAACAACTCTGCTTCTCCACAGAAGCGTGGCGTTTGTACAGCAGTTAAGACTGCTACACCTAAGAAGCCTAACTCAGCGCTTAGAAAGATCGCCAGAGTTCGTCTATCTAACGGTATTGAAGTAACAAGCTACATCCCAGGTGAAGGTCATAACTTACAGGAGCATAGCGTTGTTTTAATTCGTGGTGGTAGAGTAAAGGACTTACCAGGTACAAGATACCATATCGTTAGAGGTACACTTGATACAGCAGGTGTTGCAA
>CAZLTS010000231.1:0-2265 GCA_964562495.1 uncultured Lachnospiraceae bacterium
TCTTTAATACAGAGGATGAATTGCAGCCAAAGGCCTGTCTGGAATTTTTTGAATCGCTATTAAATGAGAAATCAAATGTTTGTGAATCAACGGCCCCACAGATAAAAACGGAACCCTCCAATGTCCCGGCGACATCTGTGCAGGAACGGCCACTTATGCAAGAAAAACCACCGATTCAGCAACCGATTAGACAGCAGATGCCGCAAGGTGCAGCCGTTGTTAAAACGCCTGTTGTGGAGAATGTGCCACCGGTACAGCCCGTTGAGAAAAAAAAGGGAAAAGGGCTATTTGGAAAGAAAAAACAGAAGCAGCCGGAAATGGAACAGACACCTCCGGTACAGCCAGCGCAGGTTGCTTATGATTTTGGTGATACAACAGTGTTAACACCTGAAGCAGAGGATATTGGTGATACAACAGTTTTAAGCAGCAGTATGTTAGAAACAAAACCATATCTTCTTCGGATTAAAAATGGTGAGCGGATTCCCATTGATAAAAACAGCTTCCGCGTTGGTAGAGAGCGCAATATGGTCGATTATTGCATAGTAGATAATATGGCAATTGGACATGTTCATGCAGATGTTATTACTGAAAATGGCAAATATTATATTATGGATATCAATTCCCGAAATCATACATATGTAGATGGACACATGATTACAAGCGGTGTTAAAGAAGAAATTTCTAATGGAACAAAGTTAAGATTAGCAAATGAGGAATTTGAGTTTAAGTATTTTTAATATCGCCAGGCAGGAGGGCATAAATTGGAGTATTTAATCACTGGAAACACAGATATCGGAATTCGGAAAACAACCAATCAGGATGCCTTGACTGTAAAGCTGTATGAAACAAAGATGGGAAAGGTTGTATTAGCTGTACTGTGTGATGGCATGGGTGGACTGAAAAAAGGGGAGGTCGCTAGTGGAACATTGATTCGCAGGTTTGAACAATGGGCTGGGTCATGTCTGGCAGATTTAATAGACGTAGGAGTTCCAGATCAGGAAGTACGCAGACAGTGGGAAGCTCTAATTCAGACAGCAGGCAGTGACATTATGAACTATGGCGAGAAACAAGGGCTGTCCATGGGAACAACAGTCACAGCCATATTATTAACGCCAAAGAGATACTACATTGTAAATGTAGGGGATACACGTGCTTATAGGATTAATTATGTGCAGGCAATCTGTTTGACAAGAGATCATACTGTAGTGGAAAGAGAAATTCAGGCGGGACATTTGTCCCAGGCAGAAGCCGAAAAGGATCCCAGAAGAAATGTCCTGACGCAGTGTGTAGGTGCTTCGAAAGTCATCTATCCTGAATTTTTCTTCGGTGAGGCAGAAAAAGATATGGTGTATATGCTATGCAGTGATGGGTTTCGACATGAGATTACAGAGAAGGAGATGTATCGCCTGCTAAATCCCAGCGCGTTACAGGATGAGGCAACGATGAATCGAAATGCAAGAGCATTGATACATCTGGATAAAGAACGGCAAGAACGGGATAATATTTCTGTTGTATTAATCCGGACTTATTAAGCTCCCAGGCGACAAGCGTCTGCAAAATGGTGGTGTTTATGATAGAAAATGGAACAGTTTTAGATGGAAAATATACGGTGTTAAAGACCATTGGAAAGGGTGGCTCCAGTGATGTTTATTTGGCTCTTAATGAGCGTGTCAATAAACCATGGGCAATCAAAGAAGTGCATGACGGTGCGCTGGCACATAAAAACCAAATTGAAGAAATAAAGATGCTAATGAAATTAAATCATCCTTATTTACCATCTATTGTAGATGTAATAGATAGAGATGATACTTATCTAATCGTCATGGACTATATTGACGGAAATCCTTTAAGTCAGGTGTTGAAGGAACAAGGCGCTCAGCCACAGGAAGAGGTCGTGAAATGGGGAAAACAGCTTTGTGAAGTGCTGGGATATCTACATAGCCAGAACCCACCCATTATCTATCGGGACATGAAGCCGGACAATGTCATGTTAAACTCCCGGGGCAATGCTATTTTAATCGATTTCGGGATTGCCAGAGACCAAGAGAAGTTAGGAAGTCAGGCTGATGACAAACAGGGAACGAGGGCGTATGCTGCCCCAGAGCAGTTTAATCCTGCAAGTCCCAAGGATTGCAGGACGGATATTTATAGTTTAGGTGTTACTTTGTATCATCTGATTACAGGAGAAAATCCCCGTCAAAAGAATTTTACACTTCAACCTATCCGAAGGATTAATCCGGGACTATCCGAGGGCTTGGAAAAGAT
>CAZLTS010000232.1:0-2261 GCA_964562495.1 uncultured Lachnospiraceae bacterium
TGCAAAGGATACAATATTAAACACTGAACTATCTGGATCACTTGCCATTAAAACTGCAATAACGGAAATCACGATTAAGGTAACACGTGCAATCACCATAGGACTTTTTTTATGTTTCTCTAAGGTTCTTCCTAACATATCTGAAGATACCGCTGAAGAAGCTGCCAATAGCTGCGAATCTGCAGTAGACATGGTAGATGCCATAATTCCTGCCAGAATCACACCTGCCAATAATGCGGTAATAACACCATGCTGGCTTAACAAATTAGCAATCTTAATAACAATTGTCTCAGAATTAGAACCAGTCAAGGTTTCAATAGCACCTGCTTCTGTCATGCCTAATCCAATAATACCGATGCATACTGCAATGGTCATGGAAATCACCACCCAGATTGTAGCGACTCTTCTGGAAAGAGATAATTTCTTTTCATCTTCAATAGCCATAAAACGCAGTAAAATATGCGGCATACCGAAATAACCCAGCCCCCAGGCAAGGGTAGATACAATCTTTAAAAATCCGTAAGAAGATGCTGCCTGCGTTTCTGAATCATATAGGGAGAACATGCTTAAATATCCCGGAAGCTCCTTGGCATTGCTGCTTACTGCTTCCACTCCACCCGCCATATAGATACCATATACAAGTACAATACCCAGGGCAATGGTCATAATAATGCTCTGTACAAAGTCAGTCTTAGACGCTGCTGAAAATCCGCCTAAGGTGGTATATCCTACAATAACAATCGCACTAATTATCATAGCAGCCTGATATTTGATACCAAACAATGTGGAAAACAATTTTCCACATGCTGCAAATCCTGACGCAGTATATGGTATAAAAAATATAACAATAATCAATGCTGCAATAACTAACAAGGCACCACTTTTATCGTGATAACGATTTTTAAAAAACTGTGGCAGTGTAATGGAATTTCCAGCCACCTTAGAATACCGACGCAAACGTTTTGCGACGATTAACCAGTTTACATATGTACCCAGTGCTAATCCAATGGCTGTCCAGCCAGCATCTGCAATACCACTTAGGTATGCTACACCAGGCAGTCCCATTAATAACCAACTGCTCATATCCGACGCTTCTGCACTCATGGCAGTAACGAAAGGTCCTAGTTTTCTTCCTCCTAAATAAAAATCATCTGTGTTCTTGTTGTTCTTAGAGCAGCGATATCCAATATACAGGATTACGCCCAGATAAACAACAATTGCCAGCAGAATACAAATTTGTGCTTGACTCATAATTTTTTCCTCCGTAGTTTCTCATTTACTGCTAAAGTATAGCAAAAAAAATAATAGGATTCAAGCAGAACGTAGTTTAGACCAAATTCCGTACTACTTTTCTACAAAATCCTATTATTTCCTTTATTTAAGTCATTTTATAACTAGACTAAATCAAAGTCTATTTTTTATACAAATTATAATATTTTACATTTTTTCTGTTATTTTATAAAAAAATCTTCCATAAATACAGGCAAAAGCCGCTGCGAATAACTACGCAAGGAATATTCTCCTCCGGAAATACACCAATCATACAGGAAGGAACGCTCGCAAATAGCATAGGCTTTTACAATTTCTCCAACTGATAAATCACTGCGAATCTCCCCTGCCGCCTGCCCCTCCTGAACAATCTGGGTCAACAATCGATAATAAAATCGATTTCGATCAAGAAGGGACTTCTCCCCTCTGGTAATCAACTGATAAGACAGGAGTCTTGCCAACAAATCAATGGATATGCTGTTTTCAATCATAGAAAACAGCTCATTGTTTAAATAAATTAGCTTGTCCCTGCTGCTCATCTGGTCGGTCAACGTATCCACCAGTTCCTCATACTTCTCATCAAATAAGTATGCAAGTGTAGTCAGTAGTGCGTCCTTCCCCTTAAAATAGTGGTAAAAGGAGCCCTTAGATGTTTTAGATGCCGCAATAATCTCGTCCACTGTAGTGTCCTCGTATCCCTGTTCATAAAACAGCTTCCACGCTGCGGCTATAATTCTACCTTTTGTATTTTTTCCCTGACTTTTTTTCATGCTATCTCCATTCCGCAGACGCTTGTCGTCGAGGAGCTCACGAGAAAGCTGCGTATGCAGTTTCTCGTGTAGCATCAGGGCTACTTTGTGACGCCTGCGGCACAAAGTAGCCGTGTGACAAATCAGCACATCAGTGTGATTTGTCACACTAATCTCCATTCCGCAGCGTAAGCAGTACGTCTGCAATCAGCATACCATGATCTGATGCAATACCCTCTGATT
>CAZLTS010000233.1:0-2256 GCA_964562495.1 uncultured Lachnospiraceae bacterium
AAAATCGAAATAGAAATAACAAACTGCTAAATATCATCTTCTAAAACCTCCACTTTGCCCTCCCGACATTCTAACATAAGGGCACACTTAGGTATTTTACATCATCCCCCTATATTTGACAAGCCTCCTTTAATCTTTTATACTACATATATTAAGTAGAAATGAGGATTCACGTATGCATACATTAACGATATTATATGAAGACAAGGACATACTGGTGTGCCACAAGCCGGCAGGTGTAGCCTCCCAGTCTGATCGTTCCTTTCTGCCGGACATGGTAAGCATGATTCGCAATCATCTCTTAGCAACTGGTCAGGTAAAATCGGGAACCATTCCCTATGTAGGTGTGGTACACCGTCTGGACAAGCCGGTATCCGGCATCTTAGTCTATGGGAAGAACCAATCTGCCACAGCTGCTTTAAGTGCACAGGTATCGGGAAATGGAGCCAAGAAAATGCAGAAATATTATAGGGCAACTGTATACGGTACCCTGCCAATTGATGCCGTTGTCAAAGAGAAGGTGGATTACCCGCACCTATCCTATCCCCATAAGCTGACTGATATTCTGGTGCAGGATGTCCGAAGCAATACCTCTCACGTGGCAGGCCGAACTGATTCTAAGGGGAAGAAAGCGACCCTATCCTACTGCTGTACAGGAAATGGTGAAAAAAATGGCATTTCCATTTCTCAGTTGGCAATTCAATTAGAAACAGGACGGCATCACCAGATTCGCGTGCAGCTTTCCAATCTGGGCTACCCCATTGTTGGAGATACAAAATATGGTTCGGCCAATCAAAAATGCCCTCTGGAATTATGTGCCTGTTCTCTTACATTCACACATCCCAAAGGGCAAATCATGACATATACGATTTAATTTACAGCTCTGCTTTTAATTCGTCTACCTTATCCAAAGCTTCCCATGGCAGGTCTACATCTGTACGACCAAAATGTCCATAGGAGGCTGTTTGCTTGTAAATCGGTCTGCGCAAATCCAGCATCTTAATAATACCAGCCGGACGCAAATCAAAATGCTTACGGATGATTGCAACTATCTTCTCATCAGAGATAACACCGGTTCCAAAGGTATCTACCATAATGGATGTAGGATGTGCTACGCCGATTGCATAAGAAAGCTGAATCTCTAAACGCTTAGCATAGCCTGCTGCAACTAAGTTCTTCGCTACATAACGGGCTGCATAAGCAGCACTTCTATCTACCTTCGTGCAGTCCTTACCAGAGAATGCACCGCCACCATGACGTGCATAACCACCATAAGTATCTACGATAATCTTACGTCCTGTTAAACCACTGTCTCCATTTGGACCGCCAATAACGAAACGTCCTGTAGGGTTAATGAAAAACTTCGTGTTCTCATCTACCAGCTGCTTCGGTAATACAGGCTCTAATACATACTTGGTAATATCTGCATGAATCTGTTCCTGAGTTACCTTCTCATCATGCTGGGTAGAGCATACCACTGCATTTAAATGAATGGGGGTACCCTCTTCCTCGTATTCTACTGTAACCTGTGTCTTACCATCTGGACGAAGGTAAGGCAGCGTACCCTTCTTACGAACGTCTGTTAGCTTTAGGGACAGCTTATGTGCCAAATCAATAGAGAAAGGCATATAAGTCTCTGTTTCATCTGTGGCATAACCAAACATCATACCCTGATCTCCGGCACCAATCATCTCAATCTGTGCATCGGTCATATTCTTCTCTGCGCCCTTAGCTTCTAATGCCTGGTCTACGCCCATGGCAATATCCGGTGACTGCTTATCTAAAGCAACCATAACTGCACATGTATTTGCATCAAATCCCTTCTCAGAGCTATCATATCCAATCTCACGAACGGTATCTCTAACGATCTGTGCATAATCAACATTGGCCTTAGATGTAATTTCACCCATTACCATAATGAAACCGGTATTTGTCAATGTTTCGCAAGCTACCCTGCTCATAGGATCCTGCTCTAACAGTGCATCTAAAATGGCATCGGATACCTGATCACAAATCTTATCCGGATGTCCTTCTGTAACGGATTCTGATGTAAATAATCTCTTTTCTTTTTCCATACGTATCTCTTCCTTCTATCTCAATTAGCTAACAACTCTTAACTTAAACTTCTCAACTTCTCTTTCATTCTTTACCTTGGCAATATCTGCTCCCAGCTGCTGCAGCTTCTTTTCAAAGCACTCATAACCTCTCTGAATGTAAACAATATCGTCTACCACTGTATAGCCTGTGGCTGCCAAA
>CAZLTS010000234.1:0-2253 GCA_964562495.1 uncultured Lachnospiraceae bacterium
AAAGAATATTATGCTGCTGGGACTTGATGTACTGCCGGAGTACCGCAGACAGGGGATTGCCAAAGAACTGGTTTACAGTTATGCAAGAAGAGAACGGGAAAACGGCAGGCAGATGCTCATTCTTACCTGCCTGAAAGCAAAAGTAGAAATGTATGAGAAGATGGGTTTTACAGACAAAGGAATTGCCGATTCCACATGGGGCGGTGAAGAATGGCATGAGATGAGTTGTAGAATTGATAGTTGATAAGGAGACTAAAAGAAAGGTAGTTGCAGACATGGAAAATAAAAGAAATTCATTTGGGGGAACACTGGGTTTTGTACTGGCAGCAGCAGGAAGTGCAGTTGGGCTGGGAAATATTTGGAGATTTCCATATTTGGCAGCCAAGGATGGTGGCGGTATATTTTTAGTGATGTACCTAGTGCTGGCATTGACATTTGGATTTTCACTGCTTACTACTGAGATTGCCATAGGAAGAAAGACAAAGCAAAGTCCACTGACGGCGTACAGCAGACTGAATAAAAGATGGAAATTCCTAGGGGTATTGTCCTGCCTTGTTCCGGTAATTATTATGCCGTATTACTGCGTAATCGGAGGCTGGGTGTTGAAATATTTTCTGGTATTTTTAACAGGAGATGGTACGGTAGCAGCAGAGGACGGCTATTTTACAGGATTTATTACAGAGGATATAGAGCCAATCGTAATGATGTTTCTGTTTTTGCTTGTGGTTGCCCTTATCGTATTTCGAGGTGTCAACAAGAGGATTGAATCCTCCTCCAAGGTGATTATGCCTTTACTATTGTTAAGTGTAATCGGAATCTCTGTATTTGCATTGACTATATCCCATACAGATGCAGATGGCGTTACCAGAACCGGACTTGAGGGTCTTAAAATATACGTTATTCCCAATATTAAGGGAATGACGATAGGAAAACTGTTTACTGTATTTATCGATGCGTTGGGTCAGCTATTTTTTAGCTTGAGTATCGCTATGGGTATCATGATTGCATATGGTTCATACGTGAAAGATGATGCCAATCTGGGTAAGTCTATAAACCAGATAGAAATTTTTGACACAGTTGTGGCATTTCTGGCAGGAATGATGATAATTCCGGCAGTTTACACCTTTATGGGTACGGAAGGCATGTCATCGGGACCGAGCCTTATGTTTGTCTCATTACCCAAGGTATTTAAGGCTATGGGAGTCGTTGGAAATGTAATTGGCTGTGTGTTTTTTGCTATGGTGCTTTTTGCAGCGATTACCAGTGCCATGTCGGTTATGGAAGCAGTGGTATCAAGCCTTATGGACTGGCTTAACATCAGCCGGATGAAAGCCGGTATTATAGAAGGCGTTATTGCCTTGGTTGGTGGCATCGTAGTGTGTCTGGGATATAATAAACTTTACTTCGAAATAAAGCTGCCAAATGGAAGTGTGGCACAGATTCTTGATATTATGGACTATATCAGTAATAACATGCTGATGCCGGTTGTAGCACTTTCTACCTGTATTCTGGTCGGCTGGGTTTTAAAACCCAAATTGATTCTGAATGAGGTTGAAAAAAATGGCGAAAAAATGGGACGAAAAAGACTTTACATGGTAATGATAAAATTCGTTGCACCAGTATTTTTGCTTCTGTTGTTAATGCAAACATTGGGAATATTAAAGGCATAGAAGGTGAGGATAAAATGCAGAAAAATCATAGTAAAATCATTGCAAAGGGAGCCAAAAAAATTGTTGCATATATTGCAATAGCAGGAATTGTAATAACATCATTTCCAGCCATAAGTGTAGATGCGGCAACCAGTAGCACTACTTTAGAGCAGCAGATAGCTGCAGCGGAGCAGGAGCTGGAAGATGCAAAAACAAACCAGAGTGAAGCGGCTCAAAAGTATACGCAGGGTTATCTGGGATTTATAGATTGGATGTTGGAACAGGATAATCTTACGACAACTCAGAAGTACGACTTGAATCAGGCCAGAACTGTCATAACGAAGGCTCAGGAGGAGGATTTCTCCAAATGGAGTGGTGGAGATAGTACAGGCCTTCCGGATGAAAGAAATAATATGGTATGTGTTATTGGTGATTTATATGATGCCACATCTATTGCTAATATTAAGAATTCGATTACTATAATGAAATCTATCAATTATTTGCGTGAAAATGATGATAATTATGTAGACACCATGAAAAGGAATGCGTCATATACCAATTTTTATTTTGGAGCAGTTGCCCAGACAGGTGCTGATCGAGGAGC
>CAZLTS010000235.1:0-2249 GCA_964562495.1 uncultured Lachnospiraceae bacterium
GTATTGCTTGCACAGGTTTGGGAATTCATTAGCTCATTTGTAGGAGAGGGGTGGACAAGACTTGTTGGAGATTAATAAGAATTTAAAGAGAATCATGTGTCTGTTTATCGTCTGCATTATGATTACACCAATGGTCTCATTTGCCACATCTGATGATGCGACAACAGACAGCACCGATACTACAGACACAACTACGACGACTACAACAGAAGCCACAAATCCTGTTGATACCTCTGAAGAGGGCTTGACAGAAGAGCAGATTGAGGATCTGAGAGAAGATGAGAAGGCAGAAGCACTGAAGGCAGCGGTTGTAGAAGAAGGTGGCAACACCATAGAGGATAACTATAACTTAGTTGCGAAGAATTCTGCTGTAGAGCTTTATCTGAATGAAGAGGATTTCTCTATTATTGTAAGAGATATTGCAACAGGTTCTGTTATGCGTTCTCTGCCGGATAAGGATGCTTTAGATGATCAGTTGTTCTTATCTCCTGTTTCCATTAACGTGGCAGACCAGAATAGCGCAGGCTCCTGGCAGCAGGTTAAGCTGGAAAGCAGATATGGTATCTTAGGTGATGATGTAGAGAAGACCTTAACTAAACAGGATAATGGTTTTACACTACACATTAATTATACAAAGATGGGAATCGTATTTAATGTATACGTTACATTAGATGAAGAAGGCTTACATATTGAAGTGCCTATGAGTGAACTGGAAGAGAATAACAGTGCTTATAAGCTAAGTACTATTTATCTGTATCCGTTCTTAGGTGCTACCAAGCTTGACTTTAGAGATGCGTCTATGTTTTTACCAGATGGCAGTGGTATCCTTGCAAATCTGACAGATTATGAAGAAAAGTATGGCTCCACACTGTATTCTATGCAGTTCTACGGAAGCGATATTGGTAAGTTAGTATCTAATGCTACATCGAATAGCGTAACATTAGGTGGAAGAAGTGTAAGCTTTACCAAGAGTGGCGAAAAAGCAACAATGCCTGTGTTTGGTATGATTTATAATGATACTAAGATGGCTATGTTAGGTGTTGTTGAAGAAGGTGCAGAGAACTCCTATTGTATTTATACATTAAACTCTTATGCAAACTGGAATCTTGTAACAGCAAGATATCATGTAAGAGATCAGTATCTGTATCCTACCAGCCAGTCTGGTAGTCAGTCTATCTTGAAGAATATGCCGGATATTGAAATCGAAAAGATTAAGGTTACTTACTTATTTACAAGTGGTGACGAAGCGGACTACGCAGGTCTGGCTGTTAAGTATCGTGAGAAATTACAGAAGGATGGTGTGTTAACACAGAAGAGTTCTTCTGCTACTGTTAAAGTAGATTTCTTAGGTGTTGACAAGGAAAACTTCCTTGTATTTAAACGTAATGTAGTTATGACAACTATAGATGATATCTCAAATATTTTCAGCGATATGCAGGCAAGAGGTGTCAAGAATGTATTTGCTGTTTACAGAGGATGGCAGGACGGTGGCGTTAATGCAGTACCGGTTTCCGGTCTGGACATAGACAGCGATGTTGGTAGTGAATCTGATTTAAAAGACTTGATTAATACCTATTCAGATAAGGGTGTAACCTTTGCTTTGGAACAGGATGCACAGACATTGAATCCTTCCTTATCTGGTGAGAAGGAATTGGAGAAAGTTAATCAGAGAGATTATGAGGATAACGTAGTTAGTGATGTGTTTAATACATTTGCTATGATTTATCCGTCTAAGACACTAGAGTACTGTGATGATTTTGCAGAGGAAGCAGTTAAGGCTGGTGTTGAGAATGCGTTAGTCGTAGGTTTGGCTGAGAATGTATTCTCTTATGCAGAGAGTTCAACAGTATATGTTCGTCGCCAGTGTGTAGAACTGTATAGTCAGGCTTTACAGAATATGAAGAATGCGGGCTTAACACTTGCATTACAGCAGCCAAATGCTTATGCATGGCAGTATGCAGACGCATACACGAATCTGGTAATGGGCTCATCCAGCTACATTTATGCAGATCAGGAGGTACCATTCCTGGCAATTGTCTTAAAGGGAAGCATTCCGATGTATTCTGAATACGTTAACTTTGAGGCAGAGAAGACCAAGTTCTTCTTAGAGTTAATTGATCAGGGTGTTTATCCTTCCTTCTTAATTACAAATGAAGATCCAAGTTACTTAGAGAATACAAACTCTAACTACATCTACAGCTCTGAGTATGAGTTGTATAAGGATACCATTCAAGAGTATTATGAAGCGG
>CAZLTS010000236.1:0-2245 GCA_964562495.1 uncultured Lachnospiraceae bacterium
CGAAAAGAACCCATTAGAGGTACTGGCATATCAGTATGATATTGTATGTAATGGTGTAGAATTATCCTCAGGTGCAGTTCGTAACCATGATATGAAGATTATGGAGAAGGCATTTGAAATCGCAGGCTATACCAAGGAAGATCTACAGCAGAAGTTTGGCGCACTTTACAATGCGTTCCAGTTTGGTGCACCACCGCATGCAGGTATGGCACCGGGCGTAGACCGTATGGTTATGCTTCTGTGTGAAGAAGAGAATATTAGAGAGGTTATTCCGTTCCCTATGAATGGAAATGCTCAGGATTTGATGTGTGGTGCACCGGGAGATGTATCTGAGCAGCAGCTAAGAGAAGTGCACATTAAAGTAAGACAGTAATTAGATTGCCAAGGAGGTGCGGCCATGAATCATATTAGTGATGAAACAATCGAATATGTGGGAATTCTGGCAAAACTGGAATTGTCAGAGGAAGAGAAGGAACAGGCAAAGAAAGATATGGGCAGCATGCTAGATTACATCGATAAGCTAAACGAATTAGATGTAAGCGGCGTGGAGCCTATGTCCCATGTGTTCCCGGTACGTAATGTATTTCGGGAGGATGTGGTAACAAACGGCGATGACAGAGAGAATATGCTGGCAAATGCGCCGGAACAGAAAAACGGACAGTACGAAGTACCGAAAACAGTTTAAAGGAGGCAGGCTATGAATATCAATCATATGACAGCGGTAGAACTGGGAAAAGCCATTCAGGCAGGTAAGGTAACCGTAGCAGATGCAGTAAATGCCTTCTATGACCAGATTGACCGTATAGAAAAGGACGTAAACAGTTATGTGACTGTAATTGACCGTACCCAGGCGCTAGACCGGGCAAAGCAGGTGCAGGAGCAGATTGATGCAGGTACATTAACAGGACCATTGGCAGGTGTGCCGGTTGCCATTAAGGATAATATGTGCACGAAGGATGTTAAGACAACCTGCAGTTCTAAGATTTTATACAATTTTAAACCAACCTATACAGCTACAGCAGTGGAGAATCTGGAACGTGCCGGAGCGATTATTATAGGTAAGACCAATATGGACGAGTTTGCTATGGGTAGTACAACAGAGACGTCCTACTATGGAGAAACGAAGAATCCATGGAATACAGCCCATGTACCAGGAGGCTCTTCAGGAGGTTCCTGTGCAGCAGTGGCAGGAGAGGAATGCGCCTATGCCTTAGGTTCGGATACCGGTGGCTCCATTCGGCAGCCTAGCTCCTTCTGCGGTGTAACAGGCTTAAAGCCAACCTACGGAACAGTTTCCCGTTATGGACTAATTGCTTATGGTTCTTCCTTAGACCAGATTGGTCCCGTTGCCAAGGACGTAACTGACGTAGCTACGATTCTGGAAGTAATTGCCAGCTATGATCCTAAGGATTCTACATCTGTAAAACGTGAGGATTACGATTTTACTGCAGCATTGGTAGAAGACGTGGCAGGTATGCGAATCGGTATTCCCAGAGATTATTTAGGAGAGGGCTTAAATAAAGAAGTAAAGACGGCTGTTTTAAATGTAGCTAAAACCTTAGAAGAAAAGGGTGCCATTGTAGAAGAGTTTGATTTAGGATTAGTTGAGTATGCCATTCCGGCTTACTACGTTATTGCATCTGCAGAGGCAAGCTCCAATCTGGAACGCTTCGATGGTGTAAAGTATGGCTATCGAACAGAAGAGTATGACGGCCTGCATAATATGTATAAAAAGAGTCGTTCCGAAGGCTTTGGACCAGAAGTGAAGCGTAGAATTATGTTAGGCTCCTTCGTTTTAAGCAGCGGTTATTATGATGCTTATTATTTACGGGCATTAAGAACAAAGGCGTTAATTAAGAAGGCTTTTGATGATGCGTTTGCGAAATATGACCTGATTTTAGGACCGGCAGCACCTACAACAGCACCGAAGCTGGGTGAAAGCCTGTCAGATCCCATTCAGATGTATTTAGGAGACATTTATACGATTTCTGTAAACCTGGCAGGACTGCCGGGCATGTCTGTGCCTTGTGGTAAGGATAAAAATGGTCTGCCCATTGGTGTACAGTTTATCGGTGACTGCTTCCAGGAAAAGAAGCTGATTCGCGCAGCTTACACCTATGAACAGACAAAAACCTATGAAGCACCTGCTCTGGCAGAGAAAGGAGATAACGAATATGGCAAAAACGTATGAAACCGTCATTGGTCTGGAGGTTCACGTTGAACTGGCAACCAAAACAAAGATTTT
>CAZLTS010000237.1:0-2228 GCA_964562495.1 uncultured Lachnospiraceae bacterium
CTTTACTTTTCCTAAATGGGAACAAAGAATAATCTTGCCACCGTCTGCAATCAACTTCTTGATTGTAGGGAGTGCTGCAACCAAACGGTTCTCGTCGGTAATCTTACCATCGATTAATGGTACATTGAAATCGCAACGAACCAATACTTTCTTACCTTTTACATTAATATCATCTACTGATTTTTTGTTAAGTGACATTGAATAATCCCTCCTGTTACTTTTTACTTTGAAAAAAGGTCCGGTCCCAAATAATAGACCGGACCTTCAAGGTCATAATACTCTAATACGATTATGCTAACTCTGAGAAATACTTAATTGTTCTTACCATCTGTGATGTGTAAGAGTTCTCGTTATCATACCAAGAAACAACCTGTACCTCATATAAATCATCAGCTACCTTAGAAACCATTGTCTGAGTAGCGTCGAATAAAGAACCAAATCTCATTCCAACGATATCAGAAGAAACGATTTCATCCTCGTTGTAACCGAATGACTCGTTAGCTGCTGCCTTCATTGCTGCGTTGATACCATCAACAGTTACATCAGCACCCTTAACAACTGCTGTCAAGATTGTTGTAGAACCTGTAGGGGTAGGAACACGCTGAGCAGAACCGATTAACTTACCGTTCAACTCTGGGATAACAAGACCGATAGCCTTAGCTGCTCCTGTTGAGTTAGGAACGATATTAACTGCTGCTGCACGAGATCTTCTTAAGTCACCCTTTCTCTGAGGTCCGTCAAGAGTCATCTGATCACCTGTGTAAGCATGGATTGTTACCATGATACCTGACTGAATTGCTGCATACTTGTTAAGAGCATCAGCCATAGGTGCCAAACAGTTAGTTGTACAAGAAGCTGCAGAAATGATTGTATCCTCTGCCTTAAGTGTTGTGTGGTTTGTGTTGTAAACGATTGTAGGAAGATCGTTACCAGCTGGAGCTGAAATAACTACCTTACGAGCGCCTGCATTGATGTGCGCCTGAGCCTTATCCTTGCTGCAGTAGAAACCTGAACACTCTAAAACTACGTCTACATTCAAATCTCCCCAAGGGCAGTTGTTAGCATCTGGGAAAGCATAAATCTTAATCTCTTTACCATCAACTGTGATTGAATCCTCACCAGCTTTTACAGTATCAGCCTTCTCATACTTACCCTGAGAAGAGTCATACTTTAATAAATGTGCTAACATCTTAGGGCTTGTCAAATCGTTGATAGCAACAACCTCATAACCCTCTGCTCCGAACATCTGTCTGAATGCAAGACGTCCGATACGTCCAAATCCATTAATTGCAACTTTTACTGCCATGAATAAATTCCTCCTAATGTTTAGAATATTAATTGGTCGCCGCTTGTCCAAACGACCTATGCACCTATCATACCTTTTTTGTAATAAAATTTCAAGTAGGAAATCCTTTTTTATAATAAATTTTACCAAAAAAATAAAATACCTTTGTTATCTCTTCACCATAGAGCATAGACGAATTTTTTTTCTTATGCTACTATACAATACGAAAGCAGCACATTATCCATATATCATTTAACATTGGCTAATTAACACTGAAGCAATCAGGAAACCTATGCTTCCAAAGTGTACGCTGCACATATATGACAAAAAATTATGAAAGAAGGTACTTATATGATATGCACTGATATGCATGTTCACTCATGTTTTTCCTCTGACTCTTCCGAACAGCCTGAGGAAATTATAGAAATTGCAATACAAAAGGGCTTTTCCTACGTCTATTTCACAGACCATCATGACGCAGATTTTCCGGTTGCACCTGAAAATCCTGATATGGACTTTCAACTGAATTTTCCTGCATATTTTGAAAAGCTTGGCACCTTACGGGAACAATACAAACATCAGATTGAAGTACGAATTGGTGTGGAACAGGGGATTTGTCCCGAGACAGCTAATAAGGTAACCCAGCTTTCCACTCAGTATGATTTTGATTTTATTATCGGCTCCTCCCACCTCACCGGTCTGGTAAACGGAGATCCCTATTATCCAAGCTACTATGAGGGCATGAGTAATGTGGAGGCATACCGTAAATATTTTATGTCAGAGGTGGAAAATGTAAAACGAACCTCCGCCTTTGATGTGTATGGACATTTAGACTATGCTGTGCGGTACTGTCCTGACAAGTCCTTCATATACAACTTCAATGATTACCGGGATATTTTTGAAGAATTGTTCCGTCTTCTCATTGAAAAGGGAAAGGGCATTG
>CAZLTS010000238.1:0-2219 GCA_964562495.1 uncultured Lachnospiraceae bacterium
TAATATATCCTGCACCGTCAATAGATGCTGCTTCAATCAATACATTCGGTACCTGCTTGTAGAATGTCATGGTAATCAAAATGAAGATAGGGGCTTTAATACCCTGTCCTAAAATGGCCGGTACAACAAATCCCCAGATACTTCCTGCGATACCAATCTGTGTATACAAAACGTAAATCTGTGTATTAATAATCTGTGGCGGCAATACGAAGGACAATATCAAGATTCCCATCATAATGTTCTTGCCTCTGAAATCAAATCTGGCAAAACCATAACCAACATACGCAGCAACGGCTACCTGAATCAGAGTTGGTAAACCTGCCACAATAATACTATCTTTTAAAGAATTCCAATAATCCAACGTAGCTGCTGCAATTCTATAATTTTCTGTAGCCATATGGGTTGGAATCCAGTTAACTGACGAGCTGACCAAATCGGTCAAATCCATCATACTGGTACTAAACATCTTAATTAGTGGGAAGATAAATACGAATCCGATACTAATTAATACGATATATGCCAGCAATGCCTTAATAAATCCCATGCTATCCTTGGAACCAAGCATAAACTTACGGAACTTATCCTTGGTAAATCTAGGGCCAGGCGCTCTGTACTTCACCTTCTTGACTTTTTCTTTCTTTTCCTTAGTCATCGATTCGCTCGCCTCCCTTCACTTTCTTACCTGCTGCTCTCTGTGCTTCCTGCTTAGCAACATGCTTCTCAAATTTTGCTGCATTCTTAATCATAGCCTTATGAGACTTAGCAAGTGCCTTTCTTGTCTTCTTCTCAAATCTTCTCTGCTTCTTAACCTGCTTGATATAAGCATCTTTTTTCGGCTTCAACAGTAAATACGTTACACCGATTAATAAAAGAATCACAACAGAATACATCCAACCTAATGCAGATGCACGATCATAACCACCTCTGGTATCGAATCGATAGAATTCAATCTGACCAATGATTGTATTACTGTTCGTATCCTGAGATAAGAAGATAACTGTGTAAATAGCATTCAACAAAATCATAGGCTTAATGGTAGGCAATGTAATCTTCCAGAAACATTCCCATCCGGAACCACCATCCATTTTCGCTGCTTCATATAGGCTGTTATCAATCTTCTGCAGTGCTGCCAGGAAAATCAGAATCTGTACGCCACCATACCACAAAATGGTAAGGATAGATGCAAATACAGAGCCAATAGAATCGGCCAGCATAGCAGGCAGCACCGAGGAAAGTGCCTGATTAATCGCTGTTGTATCAACTGCAGAAATGGAACTACCATCACTGGACAACTGTGCCATAACCGGACCACTAACTACGATAACCGGCAGGAAATAAATCGTTCTGAAGATTGCTCTTCCCTTTAAGTTCAAGTTTAGCAGCATAGCCATTAATAGGGCAAATACTACAATAACTGGAACCGATAAAATCATTCGGATTACCAAACTTCCTAAATCAGTTAAGAAGGTCTGATATAAGCTAATAATGGTTGTATAGTTTTCTAATCCAACAAATCCTAAAACTTTAATACCTGTTGGTGACTGTTTAACCATAGATAGAGAGTACTGAGCAGACAAGAATAAAGGGTACAATAACAGTAAACAAGTACCTACAACCCATGGAAATGTAAATAAATATCCCATGCTTGCTTCTTTTCTCTTCAGCTTACTCTTCGTCTTAACCTTAATCTTACGCTTCTTGCCGTTTTCATCGTACTCGTCGGCATTTCTTCCGCCTTCTGCCAGGATTTCTTCGATAGAATAAACCTTCTTTTTCTTCTTTTTCTTATCCTTAGCAGGCTTATCACCAGCTTCCGCAGCAGATTGCTCTGCTGCTTTCGCTGTATCATCGACAACTTCAACTTCCTCTGTGGTCGTTACTCCTTCAGATGCTTTTGCTTCTTCTGTAGCCTCAACCACCTCAGTCGTTGTCTTTACTTCTTCAGTTGTATTTGGAGTTATGTTTTCTTTATTTTTCATTCGCTTCACCTACCTTACCTCATATGATAATGCATCGATAGTTAAGCCGTCAACAACTACTGCTTCTTCGTTATAGTTTGTATAAACCTTAACGCCGTTGTCGTATGTTGTAACATTAACTCCACTTTGCAATTCTTCATGATCTGCAATATAAGCATCCTGCGTCTTTTCAGCAAGTGCAGTAACCGCTTCATAATACTCTTGAATGGTATCCTTATACAACTCATACTCAGAGCTGTA
>CAZLTS010000239.1:0-2166 GCA_964562495.1 uncultured Lachnospiraceae bacterium
AGTGTAGACTTACCATGATCAATATGGGCTACAATACAAAAATTTCTAATTTTACTTTGATCTATTTTTGCCAATTTGATTCCTCTCTTCTATCCTATTTCACTTTTATCACTTAATCTGTGCAGCTTTGCACAACTATCGTTCATTGTAGCATAAAACCCCAAATTATGTCTACCTATTCATCAGAATCTTCCGACTCCTCTCCGAAATCGTGTAGATTACCCATAAGCAGAAAATCAATATCCTCTGTATCCACGTAAGCCTCCGGATTGGCAATCTGTTCAGAATAGGTACTGCCGATTTCCCCATTTAACTGCTTCCGAATACTCTCTGCTCTGGCGTTTCCCACTTTTTTTAGCATATCCACTGCCTGGGTGTACTGTTCATAAGAATAAAATGCTGTAGGATCTGCCTTTACATAATCATCAATTAAAGACTGAATCCGGTCAATCTCCTCTGTAAAAGTACCGCTTTCAAAATAACTGCTGATAAACTCGTCCAAATATTCGTGATATTGTTCCAAATAATCATCCACCTGTAGCAGCCGCTTAATCATAGGCCGCTTCTCCCACGAGCCCATGGGGATTACAGAATCAATGGGACGGTTAATTAAATCCTTCGTATTCACATTTTCTGTGTCTGCCACCAGCCCGCCAAAGGCTAAGTTATAATCCCAAGGCAGCATAGTAAGCTGTCCATCTCTTTCATATAAGTAGTAATTATGAATCTGTGTGCCAAAATAACTGTCGTCATTCATAATACACACGCCAACTACAATCATGCGAAGCATCTGGTCTACATCAATATAAGTTTCCAGCTCTTCTTTCTCCTCTAAACGCTGCAAGGCAGTTATAACCGCCTGCTTTTGAGCCTCCGTTGCCTCACCCAGCTTAGCGCTTTCAAAAATGGTTTCATACTTATCGTAATTCTCTCCCTGATAAGACAGATCTGCACCTGTATATAAAGAGCCAAACTTATTATAATCCGGCTTATAAAGCTGTCCCTCAGTACTTCCATAGTTACGAAGCAGAAAGCTTTCATCTATGGCTTCTACTGCCAGATACAGTCCTTGGGTATTCCCATTTATCTGCACATCTGCATAAGAAAAAAGTGGTGTGGCAATTCCCATACGTGTATGCATATCATATGCCAGATATTCCTTCATACAGGTAGCATCCCCATAATTGGCATTTAAAAGCATTTTATCCAGGCCATGACAGGTCTGTCCTTCTATATAATGTCCAAATTCTAACTTAAACCCATATCTTGTGCTGTTTCCCTCCTTCGCCACACGACGCAGGCTAGAATTCCCCTTAATTCGGATTCCCACCTGATGATAGGTTTCTCCGTTAATGGTAACATCACAGCTATAGTAGGTTTTATCCTCTGGTGCGTCCAGCATAGCCTGCCAGTCATCCTTATCTATGGTAAGGGACACCTCCATAATGGCATCCTTATCAAACACATCTGTCTCATAGGTCAGTGCTTCTTTGGTCTCATCCGTAGATTGTGTAACACCACACCACTTCGTTATAGCAATGGTGCCAACTACAAGCAGTAGACATACAGCCAACAATCCAAATGCGTAAATCCCCCGTTTCATCTGTTTTCGCCCTCCTTATTTACACAGTTAAATATAGTATTTACCAAGAAAAATGTCAACAGCGAAGTTTAACGTCACACAAATCTCCTCGGTAACTAGCAACGCAATATATTGTGTTGACTTTATTTTTTTTCCAATATCTTGTAGACAAACCTATAGGTTGGTGCTATAATCAATCTTACTTGAGAATACATGAGATGAGAAGGAGGTTTCAAAAATGAGGGTTATTAAGCGTGATGGCAGAGAGACTGAATATGACCGCAACAAGATTGTGATTGCCATCCAGAAAGCAAACAATGAGGTTGACCCCGCGGATCAGATTTCCGAAGAAAAGATTTATAACATCGTTGCCTCAATTGAAAACAGAGGCGCACAAAGGATGCAGGTTGAAGACATCCAGGATATTATTGAGCAGAAATTAATGGCTGAGAAGAAATTTACGTTAGCCAAGACCTATATTATTTACCGTTATACCAGAGAGTTGGTTCGTAAATCAAATACAACAGACGAATCCATTCTAAAACTGATTCGAAACGAAAACAAAGAATTAAATGAAGAAAATT
>CAZLTS010000240.1:0-2165 GCA_964562495.1 uncultured Lachnospiraceae bacterium
TGTGATTGGCAATGACACCTAACTCTACAGGACCATTTTCCAAAATCCTGATAACATATTCTTCAACCACTTCCTTTAAGCCTTTGATTCTGGCACTCTTAACCATAATACTGCCACCGTTTTTTACGATCTTAAACTCCTTCATATCTTCTACGAAGGTATATAAGGACTTATAACCATAATTTCGCACATCAAAATCGGAATAGGTTTTCATAAGTGTACTGCCAATTTCTCCCAAACCGGCAAACTTACCTTTATCTTCCTTCTTTGTAATAATATCTGCAATTACATCTTTAATATCCCCTAAATCCACGATTTCAGAAACAGCGTTTTCATCACCCTTATCTCCTAAAATCTCCAGATTTTTAAACTGGGTGCATGCAGCCTTTAAGGCTTTCGATGCATCGCTTTTTCCCATACCTACCACTTCTAATCCTGCTTCACACAAGCGGTTTACCAGTCTGGTAAAATCACTGTCGCTGGATACGATGCAAATACCTTCTACATTCCCGGTATGCATAATATCCATAGCGTCGATTACAAGCATAATATCAGAGGCATTCTTCGCCTTAGAATATCTAGGCTGCTGAATCTGCACAATGGCATGCTCAATAGCCTTTTTATTCCACTCTGTCAGCGTATCACTGCTAAAATCTCCATACATACGCTTATAGGTAACAGTTCCGTACTGGGATATTTCTTTTAGTATATCATCTGTATATTTTGCACTGGTATTCTCTGTATCAATTAACAACGCATATCTCTTATCCATGCTCTCTCCTTTTCGCAGTTGCTTTCTTACTTTCGTTTAATCTTAATGGTATAGCTTCTACTAGAACCGGTCTGTGACGTACAGGTAAGAGTAATGGTCTTTGTTTTCCCTGCCTTTAAATTATAAACCCCGTTTCCTGTAAGGGTACTAAATTTACTGGATTTGGAACCTGTAATCTTCACAGAAGAAACGCTTCTTGGCACAGTCAATGTGTAGGACTGGGTCGTATAGCTAAACTTCGGCGACAAGGAGCTCTTATACTGTTTTCCTGTTTTGGTATCTTTAATACTAATACTCTTAATATAATTATTTACATTACCGGAAGGCTGAGGCAGGCTTACGTTGGAGCCCGGCATATTACTGTAAACCGGAATATAAAATACAAGTGCCTGATCATCAATATTAAGTTCTTCATAAGCCTTCTGCTTTGTAATGGATTCTGACGCTGCTGAATACACTGACGTCTGGTACTGATGCGAATACAAATTTCCCTGATTAATCACATTAAACTTCTGGAAATAGGCAGTATACTGATTGTTTGCTACATAATAGCTTTTAATATACTTAGCACCACCAACAATAGATTTATACGGATTCGTCCATGGACGCATAAAGCTTGTACCGGTAGAAGCCCACTTTAGGCCATTTTCTACAGCCTTTCCTTCCTTACTGTCATTGGCACCGATATTATAGAAATTATAATATCCAGACTTACCAGATACAGAACCGCTGCCACTAGAGCCTACCTCCATTAAACTTCTTGCAGCCAAAAAGTAAGGACTGACACCTGTTTTCTTTGCGGCCTCCATAAACACTTTTGCATAATCATAGGTTTTCTTACCTACCTTAAAGGTTCCGGACATGAAGGAACCCTTTAAAATGGCACGTACACCTTCTATTGTCTGAATATCCTTATCATATTTCATGGATTCAAACATATAAATGCCTTCCTCTGTCAGGAAGTTTCTAGGATCCATATAGTATGCAATTACCTCCGAGGTCGTTGCGTACCACCTCGTTCCGTCAAATACGGTATAGGTATCTGTTTTCCAGTTATACGCATCTGAACTGGTAGATAAATAATTAAAGGGTGCATTCCATTTACTGTAGGAGCCATCTTCTGGTGCTACACTGGTAATCACGTTCACACCCGTTTTGCTCTCTGCTGTCAAAGCCGTACTCCAGCTTTCTACTGTATTCACAGCAATAAAGGTCCAGTTTGGATGCTTCTTATAAAGCTTTACAAGCTGACTCTTATAAGACTGTGGAAACTTTAACAGGTTTTTCTCAAAGGTCATCTGTTCATCAGATATCTTCGTTTTACATACACTTGCCGGGACATAACCCTTGTATGTCTTTTTCTTAACTGTATAGGTTACCTTATACCAGACAT
>CAZLTS010000241.1:0-2144 GCA_964562495.1 uncultured Lachnospiraceae bacterium
ACTGCCGGACCTGCAGAAAAATTGTAAACTCTAGCCATTTTTGTTCCCTCCATAATTTAAACATTTTATCTATCTCGTCGGAAAGAGGCGATGAAGCTGTCCCTTTTCGGTGAAAACTTATTCTGTGTATCCTCTTTCTGCCAGATCTTCTTCAGCGAATACTTCGCTAATAGAAGCACCTGCAGCAACCATAGGGAATACCTTATCATCAGATTCAATCTGACAGTCAATTACAACCGGCGCATTTAAAGCGATGGCTTCTTTTAATACCGGTGCCAGTTCTTCCTTCTTCGTAACACGGTAAGACTTTGCGCCCATAGCTTCTCCTAACTTAACAAAATCTACCATATCGTTTAAAGTGGTATTGGAATAACGCTTGCCATAGAATAAGGTCTGCCACTGACGAACCATACCTAATACATGATTATTTACAACAATCTGAATGACTGGAATGTTGTATCTGGTTGCAGTTGCAATCTCATTCATATTCATACGGAAGCATCCATCTCCGGCAATGTTAATAACAATCTTATCCTTGTTACCCATCTTAGCACCTAAAGAAGCACCCAATCCATAGCCCATAGTTCCCAGGCCACCGGATGTAATCAGTTTTCTTGGTGCATCATACTTATAGAACTGTGCAGCCCACATCTGATGCTGTCCAACCTCAGTTGTAATAATTGCTTCCCCATTTGTTACCTCATCAATCGTTTCAATTACAAATGGTCCCGTCAGTCTGGACTTATCATATTTCAATGGGAATTGCTCACGTAATGCTTTAATCTCTGTCAGCCATTCTTCATGCTTTAATTCTGGAAGCTTAGCATTTAATCTTACCAATACCTCCTTCACATCGCCGATTACGCTGGCATATGCTCTTACATTTTTATTTACCTCAGCCGGGTCAATATCAATATGTAAAATCTTGGCATCCTTGGCAAAGGTCTTAGC
This sequence comes from uncultured Lachnospiraceae bacterium, assembly GCA_964562495.1. GTDB lineage: Bacteria > Bacillota > Clostridia > Lachnospirales > Lachnospiraceae > CANQSA01. Next base: position 952 of record CAZLTS010000241.1, read on the forward strand.
ATTACCAATTACACGATCACTAAAACGTGTTCCAATAGCAATTAGTAAATCGCATCTGGTAACACCTAAGTTCGAGGTCTTTGTACCATGCATACCAATCATACCCATATACAAATCATCATGTCCGTCAAAGGAGCCTTTACCCATTAGGGAATCACAAACAGGAGCATTTACCTTACGAACGAATTCTCTTAACTCCTTAGAAGCGCCTGATGTAGTAACACCACCGCCTACGAAGATATAAGGCTTCTTAGCTTCTTTGATTAACTGTACTGCTGTATCCAAATCTTCTTCTGTAATTCCTGTAATATCCCGTTCAATTGGCTTAGGTGCCTTGCGGACATACTCTGTGGATGCTGCTGTAACATCCTTGGTAATATCCACTAACACAGGTCCGGGACGTCCGGATTTCGCAATATAGAACGCCCGACGAATGGTATCCGCCAGCTGTTCAACATCTTTAACGATAAAATTATGCTTTGTAATAGGCAATGTAACACCAACAATATCGATTTCCTGGAAGGAATCCTTTCCCAGTCCGCTTTTGGCAACATTGGCAGTAATTGCCACAACAGGTATGGAATCCATGTAAGCTGTTGCGATACCGGTTACTAAGTTGGTAGCACCCGGTCCGGAAGTAGCCATGCACACACCTACCTTACCGGTAGCTCGTGCATAACCATCTGCTGCATGTGCTGCACCCTGCTCATGGGATGTTAAAATATGTGTGATTTCATCTGAATGCTTGTATAATTCATCATAAATATTTAAAATCGTACCACCGGGATAGCCAAACACTGTGTCTACGCCCTGCTCTTTTAAACACTCAATTACGATTTCTGAACCTGTTAATTGCATAATGTTTCTCCTATTCCTTCGGTATTTGTAAGATAGCACCACGGTTTGCACTGGTAACCATAGATGCGTAGCGTGCCAGATATCCTGTTGTTACCTTAGGTTCTCTTGGCTGCCATTTTGCCTTTCTGTCTGCTAATTCTTCCTCACTTAGTTTCACATTTAATGTCATGTTAGGGATATCGATTTCAATAATATCTCCTTCTTCAACTAAGGAAATCGGACCACCTAAAGCAGCTTCCGGTGAAACATGTCCAATGGAAGCACCACGAGATGCACCAGAGAAACGACCATCTGTAATTAACGCTACAGAGGAACCTAATCCCATACCTGCAATC
>CAZLTS010000242.1:0-2130 GCA_964562495.1 uncultured Lachnospiraceae bacterium
ATTAATTCTTGCACTATTTCCTATTTAATGCTATTATTTCTAAGGAATTTATAGTAATTAAACATGAGAGGAGTTATAAGATGTTCAACACACCAAAAGAGATTATAGAAGCCAACATGGCAGGCGCAGTCACCAAAGGCAACTTAAAGCTGTCTAAAATGATTGCATTAGGAATTATGGCAGGCATGTTTATTGCCTTAGGCGGTGCTATTAGCAACACCGCAGTACACGGAATAGACAACGTGGGACTTGCACGAACTTTGGCAGGCGTTATCTTTCCTGTAGGACTTTTAATGATTGTATTGGTTGGCGGCGAATTATTCACCGGCAACTGTTTAATGATTATGTCAGTGATTGACAAAAGAATTACCGTAACCCAACTTCTTCGCAATCTGGTTGTTGTGTATTTTTCTAATCTGTTGGGTTCCCTGATTATTGATTTTCTTGTTTTTTACAGTGGCAATCTGGATTACAGTAATGGCGGATTGGGAGCTTACACCATTAAGGTTGCTTTGGGTAAGGCAACCATTTCCCCAGCCAAAGCAATTGTGTCCGGTATTCTCTGTAATTTCTTAGTATGTATCGCAATCCTCATGGGTGCTGCTGCTAAAGATGTCACAGGAAAAATTCTGGCAACCTGGTTTCCGATTTTTGCATTTGTAATTGGCGGTTTTGAGCATATCGTTGCAAATATGTTCTATATCCCTGCCGGAATGCTGGCAGCCACCAATTCTGACTATGTGGCAAAGGCAGAGGAGCTGTATGGCATTACCGCAGAACAAATCAGCCAGCTTAACTTAAAGGGTCTGTTAAATAATTTCGTTCCTGTCACAATCGGCAATATTTTAGGCGGAATGATATTTATTGGTTGTATGCTTTACTTTATCAACGTACAATGTGATAAGGAAAAAAATTAAGAAAAGGTCAGGTGATTGAAATGACACAGCCTAAAGACATGATGGGACTACCAAAAGACCAATACGCCAATTTCAATGAACTGGTAAAATATTGCATGATTTCCGGTGAAATTGATTTGGGCTTATACTCAGAATATGATGTAAAACGAGGCTTGCGTGACAGCAACGGAAAAGGCGTTCTCACAGGCTTAACGGAAATTGCAGATGTGGTTTCCACTGCGATTGTAGATGGGAACAAGGTGCCTGCTGAAGGCAAGCTCTACTACCAGGGCTATGACGTGGAGGACATTATCCAGGGCGAGGAAAACCGCCGGTATGCCTTTGAAGAGACTACTTATCTTCTGCTGTTTGGTGAACTGCCAACGGAAAAACAGTTAGAACAGTTTATCGGTATTTTGTCTAATTTAAGCGAGCTGACAAACCAATTTGTCCGGGACGTAATTATGAAAAAACCGTCAGCCAATATTATGAACGCCCTGCAAAAATGCGTTCTGACGCTTTACTCCTACGACGAAAATCCGGATGACATATCCATTCCCAATGTGCTGATGCAATCCTTACAGCTGATTGCAAAAATGCCATTGATTTCCGTGTATGCTTATCACGCTCACCGGCATTTTAACTTAAATGATTCCCTTGTTATCCGCAATCCAAATCCGGATTTATCTATTGCGGAAAACATTTTGCAAATGCTGCGTCCAAACGGACAATTCACCGAGTTAGAGGCAAAGGTGTTAGATGTGTGTCTGGTACTTCACGCAGAGCATGGTGGTGGTAACAATTCAACCTTTACCAATCACGTAGTTACCTCCTCCGGTACGGATACTTATTCTGCAACTGCCGCTTCTATCGCTTCCTTAAAGGGACCTCGGCATGGTGGCGCTAATTTAAAGGTGCAGGAAATGTTTGACGATATGAAGGCCAATATCTCCAATTGGGAGGACACCGCAGAAATCACCGCATATCTGGAACGTCTTTTAAATGGTGAGGTTTTCGACCATGCGGGACTGATTTATGGTATGGGGCATGCCGTGTATACAGATTCTGATCCGAGAGAAGTGATTTTGAAAAAATATGCCATGCATTTAAGTGAGGAAAAGGGCATGACAAAGGAATTTAACTTCTATTGTTCAGTAGAGGAAATCGCCGCTAAGCTGATTGCAGCAAAAAGACGGTTATTTAAGCCGGTTTGCGCCAACGTAGATTTTTACAG
>CAZLTS010000243.1:0-2117 GCA_964562495.1 uncultured Lachnospiraceae bacterium
ATCCTGTGGTGTTACGCCATAGAAATCCATTTCTGCCCGACTGAAAACACTGGCAATACAAGTGCCGTCTAATAAAAGAATACTCTCTAGCAAAGCTCTGCCCAATACCTGATTCTGCACATAGGTTTTCTGCATAAAGGTTTCGTTAATAATCCGATTAAAATCAATACCATAGGTTAACAGCGCGCCTGCAATTTTCATTGTCTTAGGTGACGTACAGGTGTGGCGAAACATACCTGTATCATGTACAATTCCGGTATACAAAGCTGCTGCTACTGTATCATCTATATAGCGTTCATCCATTAACTCATATAAAACCTCACAGGTGGAGCTGGCATCTGCCTGCAAAAATGTAGTGTCGCAAAATCCCCTGTTGCTTACATGATGATCTATATTTAACGTCTGTTTAGCGTTATGGTAGAAAACTGCCTGACTGCCAGTACGCTCTAAATCACTGCAATCTAATATAATAAATAGATCGTAGCTAACGTTTTCCTTAGGTTTAAACTGCACTACTTCATTTCCCTTTAACAGCTTAAATACCGGATCTAAGGACTCCAGATATACATCTACCTGCTTATCCGGAGCCAGATTTTTAATATAGCCGTATAAACCCAGACAGGCGCCAATACAGTCGCCGTCCGGATTTACATGTCCTGTAATTCCAATTGTATTACTTTCCTTTAATAATGCATCTAAATTATTCAATCTTCATCATCCCTTTTAATGGCTGCATTTAATTCATCAATTTTCTTTGACATGTTAATGCCGTACTCAATGGACTGATCCATTATAAATGTAAGTTCCGGCGTATTGCGCAAGTTTACAGCATGTGCCAGCTGTCTTCTAATATGTCCCTTTGCGCTGTTTAATCCCTCCAGAGTTGCTGCATGTGCTTCGTCATCTCCTAACACGCTGATGTAAGCCTTACAATATTTTAAATCCGGCGTTACATCTACTGCAACAACACTAGTCATGGGGCTTACCCGGGGATCCTTAATCTCTCCCCGGATAATATTTGATAATTCCCGCATAACCTCACCGTTGACACGGGTATTCTTTATACTGTTTTTTCTCATTTTCTAGGTACCTCTACCATAATGAAGCCTTCTACCTGGTCGCCTTCCTGAATATCATTAAACTTCTCAAACACAAGACCACACTCATATCCAGCTTTTACTTCTTTTACATCATCCTTAAAACGCTTTAAGGAAGCAACTGCACCTTCAAAAATCTGCTCTCCCTCTCTGGTGATTCTAGCGGAGCATCCACGCTGGAACATACCATCTAATACATAAGAACCTGCAATCGTACCGACGCCGGATGCCTTGAATATCTGACGGATTTCTCCATGACCGATTACCTTTTCCTCGTAAACCGGATCTAACATACCCTTCATAGCATCTTCCACATCTGCAATCGCCTGATAAATAACGCTGTATAATCTTAAATCAACCTTTTCCTTATCAGCTACTTCCTTCGCCTGATTATCCGGTCTTACATTAAATCCGATAATAATGGCATTAGAAGCTGCTGCCAGACTTACGTCAGATTCGTTAATCGCACCAACGCCTGCATGGATAATCTTAACTGCTACTTCTTCATTAGACAGCTTCACAAGACTTTGACGAACTGCCTCTACAGAGCCCTGTACGTCTGCCTTAACAACGATGCCTAACTCCTTAACGTCACCAGCCTTAATCTGGTTAAACAAGTCGTCTAAGGACATCTTATTCTTTGTTCCTTCGATTAATTTTGCTCTGCTTTCAGAGATAAAGGTATCTGCAAAGCTTCTGGCATCCTTTTCATTCTGGGTGGCAACAAAGACTTCACCTGCATTTGGCACACCATTTAATCCAAGGATTTCTACCGGTGTAGATGGTCCTGCTTCTTTGATTCTGCGGCCCTTGTCATCAATCATGGCTCTTACCTTACCATAGCAGGAGCCTGCTGCCACAGCATCACCAACATGAAGAATACCCTTCTGTACCAGTACGGTTGCCACAGAGCCTTTTCCCTTATCCAGCTTAGCTTCAACTACGATACCACGTGCCTTACGGATATAGTTTGCCTTTAGCTCTAACATTTCTGCCTGTAACAGAATCATTTCAAGCAAT
>CAZLTS010000244.1:0-2090 GCA_964562495.1 uncultured Lachnospiraceae bacterium
AATCCCTGGCTATCTGCTCCGTACCTCCAGAAAAAGGATAATAATATTTTGATATGTGTAATATTTTTTTCATAAATCCTCTCCTTTTTCCACATCAGCACCGAACCTTCAACAACCCCGCCTCACCAATAACCAGACACCTTCCAATCCCAGCAGGCAAAAACAATGTCTCACCCTTGCAAAACTGTATCGGCTTCTGCTCCACGTCCATCGTCTCAATACGAGCATTGCCGTCTATACACATTAACACCTGAAACGAACTATCCATAACAGAAAACGAAAATCCTTTGGTTACTTGTATCTTCTCTGTTTCGAAATACTTACACCGACAAATCAATTCTCTTGAGCACCCAGGATAATACTTAACCATATGTGGCTTCTGCTTCACCTCTGGGGCAACCCCCATATCCATTACCTTGACAGCAGCTTCAAAATGCAGCTCACGTTTACATCCGTTTTTATCCAATCGGTCATAATCATATACCCTGTAAGTCACATTCGAGCTTTCCTGGATCTCAGCAATTAAGGCCCCGGCGCCTATTCCATGTACGGTTCCAGCAGGTACATAAAACACATCCCCTTTATGTACCTCAACCTTCTGTAGATGCTTGTCCAGCGTTCCTGTTTCGAGGGCCTTAATCAGAAGCCTCTCATCGACCTTGTGCTTGAACCCATAAATAAGGCTGGCACCTTCTTCTGCGTCAATTACATACCACATTTCGGTTTTTCCATTCTGGTTCTCATACTTATTAGCATATTCATCATCAGGATGAACCTGAACGGACAAATCCTTCTTGGCATCAATATATTTAACCAAAATCGGAAGCTCATTCCCTTTAACCTTTGTGCCCAGATAATTTGGCCTCCGTTCTAATACCTCCGCAAGACTCTTCCCCCTGTATTTCCCAGTTATTATATAACTTTGTCCATCTGGGTGTACCGAACATTCCCATGTTTCAGCCAATGGGGTAATATCTATATTTTTACCATATTCTTCTTTTAATCTTACTCCACCCCATAGGTAATCCTTACCTGCAGGCGATAATTTAAATATCTGCATAACTTATATAGCCTTTATGTCCAATGTATCCTTAACCTTATCGTTTGCGCTAATTTCCTCCCCTATCTGGATTTCAATAATATCCAGTTTGGTAATGGCTTCAACGCTGTGCTTGCACCCAGCTGCAATAGTAATCACATCACCAGTTTGCAATATCTGCTCCATACCATCAACCATAGCCCTTCCTTTTCCAGAAACCACAGTCCAGACCTCCTCTCTGTAGTTATGGGCATGGTAGCTCATATGCTCGCCCTCCTTCATGGAAATCTTTACAGTCATAGAGCCAGGCTGTACGTCAACCACGGTATAATTTCCCCATGATTTTTCCGCATACATGACCTCTGTTTCTATTTTTTCAACATAAGGCTTCATATATGCACTACGCTCTTTATCAGAAATTAATATTCCGTCCCCACTGGCAGCAATAATCATGTCTTTGCAGCCCATACAGATAATTGGAATATTAAGCTCATTTACTACATTTGTGTTTTCACAGGTTTCGTCCAAAACAGCCTTACCCTTAGTACTGTCAGCCATAACCTCTGCCATCATATTCCATGTGCCGACATCCTTCCAATCACCGCTGTAGCGAAGAACTTGTATGCTCTCCTCCTTCTCAACCACGGCATAATCAAAACTTATTTTGGGCAGTGTACTATATTTGGCAAACAAATCTCTGTAATCATCAAATTCAAGCATGCTATGGGCTTTTTCCAACAAATAGCTAAGCTTGAAGGCAAATATACCAGCGTTCCACAACGCATTCTGTGCTATATAGCCTTCTGCTGTTTTAGAATCTGGTTTCTCTTTAAATTCAGCAACAGAGCTAACATTATCGCCACTTTTGGGTATTATGTATCCATATTTTTCACTTGGATAGGTTGGTTCAATCCCCATAAGGGTCAAGTTGGCATTACCCTCCTCTGCAAGCCCTTGAAGTGTTTTCACCGCCTCGTAATAAGAAATATCAACATATGGGTCTACCGGGCAAACCACCACCTGCTCTTCCTCGCCTATATTTAATTCATCA
>CAZLTS010000245.1:0-2051 GCA_964562495.1 uncultured Lachnospiraceae bacterium
ACGTCAAACATCTCGATTCCACACATAGACTGGATACCGAACTGCTCCTGAAGTTCATCGGTAATAAGCCAGAAACGTTCACCTTCCTGCAATCCTACGGCATAATTGGTTCCCAGTATTGGTAAGAAGGTATGACACAATGCTCCGCCGAATTTGGTAGCGAATGGCGGGCACATGGATACTTCACCTAATACCTGTGGCACTTCCGGATTAGAAACATCTAAAATTTTAAATCCTGCTCCTACACAGCTAACATAAGCTTTGTTATCGTCTGTTACATAGACGCAATGTACATAGCCCGGATACAGATCGTTTCCGTTCCAACCGTGAATTTCCTTTTCCTGTACGGCCTTTGTCTGATTACCCAGGAACTGCCCCGGATTCCACCAACGGCCTGCCTCTACAGGATGTTCCGGATCAGAAATATCTACGATTCGATAGATATATCCTAAAAATCCCGGTGCTGTGGATGACAGATGCAAATATTTTCCGCCATTATAACAGAAACGGTGTACGCCGTCCCCCGGCATATCTTTGCAGCCGGTAGACCAGAAGGATAATTTCTTTGGATGTTCCGGATCTTCCTTCAAACTATAGATAACAACTCCGCCCGGTACTGGTGTAAAATGTTCCGGTGCAGGGCCATGAAGGAACGGCAGGCAGTTTCCCAGAGATACGATCATCAGATCGTCACAGACTTGAACCTTCGGTGTTGCCATGTAAGGATATTCTGTAGGATCCATTACATGCATATACTGTACGGTGCGGGGATTGGCAGGATCTGTCACATCAACAATCTCTACGCCATTTCCAAAATAACATCCACCATACAGATAATACTTCCCTTCTGCCGTTCGGTATAACTGGGTCTGGAATAAATAGTGGTTGTCCGCATCATGAAATCCCACTACTTCCATGTTTTTTATGTACCCTTCGTTTCCCGGACTTTTTGCATAAAATTTTTCCTGCATAACTTTCTCCCTTCTCCCTTTTTGGATTTCTGTACCTCTATTATATTTCTCTGGAATCATTCTGTATAGTGGTATTATCTTGGTTATTTTATATTAATTTTGCCGGAAAGCTTTTTGTTTTTTATGTGCAAATAAAGCAAAAAGCTTTTCTATAAGCAGAAATGTATTATAATATGAAATGTGATTAGTCAGAAAGACATTTGCGGACAAAAGGAGACAGTAAGATGCAATTTATATATGTTGCACTTGGCGGTGCTTTGGGAGCGTTGGGGCGATATGTGATAAGCCTGGTGCCAGTCAAGATGGAATTCCCCCTGCTGACATTACTGACAAATATTGTGGGAGCGGTACTTATTGGATTTGTGGTCGGTTTGGTTGAGACTAAACCATCTATTTCCAACAATACCATACTGTTTTGGAAAACAGGGGTGTGCGGTGGTTTTACAACTTTTTCTACATTTTCGCTGGAAGCGGTGAATCTTATAGAGAGTCAACGATATTGTCTAGGTGGTTTGTACGTGATCCTCAGTATCTGCTGCTGCATGATAGGCGTACTATGTGGAAGAAAATTAGCTATATTGTTTTAACGTACACAGGATATTTTAGTTAAAGGAGAAGTTTAAATGCAGGTTATAGAGGCAATAAAAACAAGAAGAAGTACAAGAAAATTTGCAGACAAAGAGGTTGAACGTACCCTGATAGATGCCGTGGTTGAGGCGGGACGTTACGCTCCCAGCGGCGGAAATGCACAGACCACACATTTTCTGGTGGTTTCAAACAGAGAGGTGCTTACTTCTCTTGAAGAAAAGGTAAAGGATGTTTTTGGGTCCATGGAGGAAACTCCGGGAATGTATAAATCCCTGGTTAATTCCATTCGAGCATCGAAAACCGGCCATTATCTGTACGATTACAAGGCTCCGGTTTTGATCATCACGGCAAATCAGAAGGATTATGGTAATAATATTGCGGATTGTGCCTGTGCGCTGGAAAATATGATGATCGAAGCGAATGATCTTGATTTAGGGAGCTGCTGGATCAATCAGCTCAGATGGCTCAATGAGAATGAAACCATCCTGCAGG
>CAZLTS010000246.1:0-2050 GCA_964562495.1 uncultured Lachnospiraceae bacterium
TTTGGATTATCAAATACGTTTACGGTTACTTATAAACAGGCATACAGTGGTTAAGGAGGTAATGACATATGCCCTTTCATTTTAATTTAAGTCTGCTTTCCCACCACAGGGTGGTTTATCAAGACAAAAAACCTCTCCAAATATCAAAGCCAAATAATTTAAGTATATTCAGTTATTCGAAAAATGAAAGGGTGTATGTGATTGCCTCCCAAACTGCCGCAAAAAAAGGAAGTGCTACCATTGAGTTCCTTCTTATCTTTCCTATTGTCATGTACCTGTTTGTAGCAATCTTTCAGGTGTATGAAATGTATATGTTAGAGATGAAGCTAGAAAACGCCATGACGATTGTAGGCAGTGAATTAGGACAAACGCAGTATTTCAGAGAACGGGCAGCCGAGCTTGGCAGTGATGTGCTTGGTCTGGTAGAAAGTGATGATAAAAGCGAAGTGAAATCTATTTTAAAGAATACCATATCCTCTGTGTATGTGAGAGAACAGTTGAAGTCCCAATTAGAGGATACCTTTCGCAGTGATATGGTTGTAACAGCCAAGACGGATGCGGAGGCTGGTTATTTAGAGCTTCAGGTAGATTATACGTTGAAATTCACCATCGTACCGGGAGTGACCATGAAGTTTTATCGGACACAGTGGCAGCGACATGGGTTGTGGATTGGAAAGACATTGCAATCGAATACAATGACTGTATACGTTACGACAAATGGAACGGTATATCATAAAAAACAGGATTGCACCTATTTAAAGACCAGCTTTCAAAAAATTGCCTTTGCACAAATCAGTACCTATCGGAATGCCAGTGGCAGTAAGTACAAGCAGTGCAGTGTATGTGAAAATGGAATCTATAGGGGCAATTATGTGTACATTACAAAGCAGGGAACTAAATATCATTTTACAGATAGCTGTAGTGCATTGAAACGAAGTATTATAGCAGTGGATTATAGTAAGGTAAGCTATATGTCCGCCTGTAAACGCTGTGGAGGTTCGTAAAGGAAGTGAGAATATGCATACATTAGAACACAGTATTATTTTATCGGTTTGGATTCTTATTCTCATTGAGGTTTGTACGGTGGCATTACAGATTCATGACTATGCCTGTATTGAAATTCTACATGGAATATGGTTAGAACAGGATTCGGTAACAGAGGAGGATATTCGTAAGCAGCTTAAGGAACAGGTTTTTTATAAAAACAAGGTAACGGTATCCTACCAAAATGACATAGCAACCATTTCATATGGCGCTTTAGAAAAGAAACTGCAATTAAAGAAAGAAGATAAGATAACAAGACTACAACGTTATAAGGTGATTTTAGATGGGGCCGAGGTACTGCTTCAGAAAGGAAGTTAATGGATATTAATATTACATATAAAAGAAAAGGTAATTTAAATTATGTAGTTGTTTCCTGCACTAGACAACAGGAGGTAAAGTTAGAAAGCTATAAAACACAGATGTTATTAAATAACAAACTTCCTGTAAGCCTGCCCCTGCAAATAAACTATATCAACAATATGCCACAGCTTTTATACGAGATTACAGGCAGGTGTTCTGTTACGCAGTACTGTCAAGGCCAGAAGCTTACAGGAGGAGATATCCGACAGTTTGCAGAGAATCTATGGGGACTGTTAGAACAGCTTTCGGATTTTTTCTTAGAGCCAGATGCGATTCTGTTAGAACCGGAGCTTGTGTATCGGAGGCAAACAGATAAAGCCTTTGAATTCTGTGTGGCACCTGTTTGCTATCGACCATTTGAAAAGCAGCTTAAGCAGTGGATGCAAAGCCTAATTGGAATGATTGATTATAATGACAAGCAGGGAGTGACATTAGCTTATGAATTGCAGATTTTAGTAGAGAACGGTATACCTGCCAGGCAACAGGTAGAGGAATTGATTACACGGATATGGAAGCAGCGTGAAAAACAGGTAGAAAACATAGAAGCTATGTCTGACTTCGTGGATGCACCCAACAGTGGATTAAAAGAAATGGGAAACGGCTTACAGCCAGAAGAAATTTACCAAAAACCTACATTGTTGCAAAG
>CAZLTS010000247.1:0-2045 GCA_964562495.1 uncultured Lachnospiraceae bacterium
TGCAAAGATGGAGGATACCTTCCTGTTTGCCAGTGAGATTAAAGCATTTATGGCACATCCGAATTTCAAGAAGGAACTAAACGAGGAGCGTCTGCCGGATTACATGACATTTGCTTGTATTCCAGGATATGACACCATGTTTAAAAATGTATATAAGCTGGCACCGGGCCATTATTTTGAATATGAAAACGGTAAGATGACAATTACCAAATATTACGAAGTAGAATTTCATCCGGACAACAGCAAGAACTTTGACACCTTTGTAGAGGAGATTGCAGAGACAGTTACAGAATCCGTAGAAGCTCATAAGATTGCAGATGTAGAGGTTGGCTGTTTCTTATCCTCCGGTGTGGATTCCAGCTATGTAGCCTGTGAGCTGGCAAAAATCTATGATGTTAAAACTTATACCGTAGGTTTTGCAGATCATAAGTATTCAGAAGCAGATGATGCCAAGATGTTAGCAGACGAAATTGGCGTTGTAAACTATCCCAAGATTATCAGCGCAGATGATTATTTTAACAGCTTTGCAGATGTACAGTACCAGTTAGATGAGCCTTTGGGTAACCCTAGTGCCAATAACCTGTACCACGTATGTGAGCGTGCCTCCAGAGATTTGAAGGTCGTTCTGTCTGGCGAAGGTGCAGACGAGATGTTTGGCGGCTACAATGTTTACAAGGAGCCTTTGTCTGTTCATGGCTATCAGAAGGTAGTGCCGAAGCCAGTTCGTAAAGGAATTGCAGCAGTTGCCAAGAAGCTGCCTGATTTTAAGGGAAGAAACTATTTAATTCGTGGCAGTAAGTCTATTGAAGAACGTTATATTGGTAATTCTAATGTATATAAGGTGGGTGAACGTGACCGCTACTTAAAGAAGCATTACGATTCTAAGCCGCCGCAGTGGTTTACAAAGCCATTTTATGATAAGGTACCGGAATATGACGATATTACAAAGATGCAGTACATGGATATCCATGGCTGGATGGTACAGGAAATCCTGCTAAAGGCAGATAAGATGAGTATGGCACATTCCTTAGAGCTTCGTGTACCTTTCTTGGATAAAGAAATATTTGCACTGTCAAGCACGATTCCTACGAAGTACAGAGTCAGCAAGGAAAATACAAAGCTGACATTGCGTAAGGCAGCGAATAAGGAGATGAACAGTGTTAGCGCCAATCGTAAGAAGCTGGCATTCCCTACACCCCTTCCAGAGTGGATTAAGGAAGAGAAGTTCTATAACATTATTAAGAAGTATTTTAATAGTGATTGGGCGAAGCAGTTCTTTAACACAGAGTTGTTAAATCAGTTACTGGAGGATCACAAAGCAGGTAAACGTTTCTGCGTATCTAAAATCTGGGTTGTTTTCTCATTCCTTGTATGGTATGAACAGTATTTTGTATTAAATCGATAATAAATGGGACATACTCTTTGAAAAAAGGAGTGTGTCCTATGAAACATAATTTTATAAAATGCGGCATTGTGGGATGGTGCCTTGAGGTAATCTGGACAGGGCTTTACAGTGGCTTTCATCACGATAGAACCCTAAAAAGTACCACATCCCTTTTTATGTTTCCCATCTATGGCATGGCGGCTGTAATCGGTCCTATTTCCAGACGTATGCAAAGCTATAGCGTTTGGCTGCGTGGCATGGTTTATGCCATGGGAATCTATACTGTGGAATTTGCAACAGGAAGTTTGCTAAAGAAGCGTGGACGATGTCCATGGGATTACAGTGCGTGTAAGCACCAGATTAAGGGATTGATTCGCTTAGATTATGCGCCGGCATGGTTTGTCACAGGACTTATTTATGAAAAAATCTTAACAAAACAAGAATGGAGATAATATGGCAGGTTCAACATATGGAACAATTTTTAAAATCACGACATGGGGGGAATCTCATGGAAAGGGAATCGGTGTCGTTATTGACGGATGCCCTGCAGGTGTAGCTTTAAGTGAGGAGGATATCCAAATCTACTTAAATCGTAGAAAACCAGGGCAGTCCCGTTTTGCCACACCACGAAAAGAAGATGACCGGGTGGAAATCCTCTCCG
>CAZLTS010000248.1:0-2030 GCA_964562495.1 uncultured Lachnospiraceae bacterium
GTTGTGAAAGCTGCAATCGAACGTGCGAAAGCCAGAGGCGAATGGTAATCAGAAACAAGGAAAGCTGCAGGATGAGTTTAAATAAGTAAAATGAAATATGTGACCGCTGCTACAAGTGAAAATGCCTGTACAGCGGTCATTCTGCGTGAAGAAATAAGGTTATATCCTTTGAAGGTTATAATAGATATGGCTTTGAGGGGAGGTGAGAAAATGTGAATATAGAAAAGGATGGCAGAGCTGCAGATATCGTTAAGGATGCAGTGGCAGATGGGGAAATGATTGAAGTACAAAATCTGGCACCTGTGGTTCAAGTCCGTAAAGCAAAAAAGAAAAAGAAAGGGGGTACAGTGCGAAGAGAGTATGAGGTGCAGGTAATCCCAGCTACAAAGGGCATAACACCTGTCGGAGAAGAAGCACCTGCCAAAAGGGTTGCAGCATACTGCCGAGTCAGTACCGACCAGGAAGCTCAGTCAAGCAGTTATGAATTACAAGTGCAACATTATACAGAGTATATTGGCGCACATGAAAACTGGGTACTTGCCGGGATATATGCAGATGAAGGAATTACCGGCACGCAACTGAAGCACCGAGATCAGTTCCTTAAAATGATAGAAGATTGTGAAGCCGGTAAAATTGATATGATTATTACGAAGTCAATCAGTCGGTTTGCCAGAAATACGGTAGATTGTCTGACTATAATTCGTAAGTTAAAAGGATTGAAAGAACCTGTTGAAATCTATTTTGAAAAGGAACGGTTATATTCTCTGGATGAAAAGACAGACATGGTATTGAGCCTAATGGCTTCGATTGCACAAGAGGAATCCAGGAGCATTTCTGCTAATATTCGGTGGGCAATCCGAAATCGCATGAAAAATGGTACACAAAAAATTCCTACGTCCGGTTTGCTTGGCTATGACACGGATGAGGATGGAAATATGGTTATCATTACCCAGGAGGCCGAGGTGGTGCGTACCATCTACAAGAGCTTTGTGCAGGGTGTTCATCCAAGCCTAATTGCCATCAGGTTGAATGCGTTAGGACTGAAAACAGTCTATGGAAATGACTGGTCGGGCAGCTCTATTAGAAATATTCTTCGAAATGAGAAGTATTGCGGAGATGTGCTGATGCAAAAGACAATTACGGTAGATTATCTCAGCCATATATCCAAGCCTAACGAGGGTGAGGCAGAGCAGTATTACATTGCCGACCACCATGATGCCATTGTAAGCCGTGAACTTTGGGACAAGGCGCAGGAATTGCTTGAAAAGCAAAGCTGGCAGAAATGGAAACGCAGAGAACAGCAGCGTCTTATGCCAGTACGAACCGGGTTACTGACCGGATTTGTTTCTATTAACGGAACCTGGAAAACAGTGTCCATTACCAGATTGCTGACGGCCAGCAATAAAGTGATGGAAGCAGAGACAGGAACTGATATAGTAGATAATCAGTCGAAAACAAATAATGCAGATGAAACTGCAAATTATAATAATGAAAGTGAGGACATAATTATGTCAGAATTATCAATTTTAGAGGGATTTGAAGTGGTGGATCTGGAGCAGAGCAGGGGCGATTCGGTGCTTACACTGACTTCAACCAATTTGAAGTTTAACAAAGCGACAGCGGTAGAACTGGGGTTTCCGGCCTATGTCCGTATGTTGGTTAATGCAGTTACAAGACAGGTGGCGATCCAGCCTTGTAATGAGAAATCGAAAAATGCAGTAGAGTTCAGCAAGGAGAAAACGAAACAGACTTATGCAGTGGTGGTAAAAATCCCGGCATTGCTTACGACGGTACGAAAGCTGGCCGAAGTAGACGAGGACGCAGGTTCCTTATCTTTCCGTGGCACTCTTTACCCTAATGATAGAGTTATCATTTATGATCTGACCAAAGGCGAACCTGTTAAGACCAGAGGAAGAAGAAAACGTGACGATATGAAAGAGGAAGTGGAACAGGGACAGGCGACAACATCGGCAGAAGAATAAAAATTTAGTAACAGATAAAAAATTCATAATGAGTATAAAACAATCCCC
>CAZLTS010000249.1:0-2028 GCA_964562495.1 uncultured Lachnospiraceae bacterium
GAATTCTTTGAAAATATGAATGAAATCGTGTATGCATCTGACGTTGATAATTATCAAGTCGTTTATATGAATAAAAAGGCCAGAGAGCTGTATGGATATAAGAATTTAGATGAGGTTGTTGGTAAACGATGTTATGAAGTATTACAAGGCAGCTCGCACCCTTGTACCATATGCACGAATAAGAAGCTTGTGCCGGGACAGTTTGAAGAATGGAAGTATTTTAATCCCATTGTACAGAAGAATTTTATCCTGAAGGATACTTTAGTAGAGGAAGATGGGAAGCATTATCGGTTAGAATTAGCCATTGATTGTAGTACATTAGAGCATCAGAAGCAGATTATCAACGACTACATTAATAACGAAGCCTTGTTGAATGAAGCACTGCGTATGTCTTTGGCGTGCAGCATGCCGGAGGAATCCATATGTACATTGCTTGAATATATCGGGAAGGCGTTAATGAGTGACCGAATCTATATATTTGAAGAGAATGAACGAGGCTCTTATGATAATACCTACGAGTGGTGTGCACAAGGGGTGAGCTCAGAGAGGGAATCTTTACAGGATGTTCCCAGAAGTGTTGCAGACATATGGCTTTCACACTTTGCGAACAATAAGAATGTCATTGTCAGTGATATAGAACAGGTAAAAGAGGAAGATCCTGTTTTATATGCATATCTGAAACCACAGAACATTTCCAGTCTGGTAGTCAGTCCATTAATATATAAGAATAAGGTGATTGGTTTCTATGGTGTAGATAATCCACCGGATGAACATTTACATAATATTTCCACCTTGTTTATGATTATGGGGCATTTTGTTGTATCTCTTATGCGAAGAAGGGATTTGTTTAAGCGTTTAGAACGACTTAGCTTTTATGATGAATTAACAGGTTGTGGTAACCGTCATTATATGGACGATTGTATTGCTGATATTCGCCCGGGAAATAGTATAGGTGTTGTTTATTGCGATGTGACAGGCTTGAAGCGGGTAAACGACCTGCAGGGACATAAGGCAGGAGATGCATTGCTTGTGGCAGCCAGTCAGTGCTTAAAGGAGACTTTTCCAACGTATCCCAGGTTTCGTATTGGCGGAGATGAATTCCTGATTCTATGTCTTGGTATTACGGAGGAAGCGTTACTACAGAAGGAAGAACAGCTTATTTCTAATATGGAGAAGTTTGACGTGATTATGGCATTTGGTCATGTGTGGAGTGCAGACAGTAAGGAAAATATTAATAAGCTGATTGCAGAGGCAGATCGCAGGATGTATGAGAATAAGCGGAAATATTACCATAGAGAAGCGTGATTTTCTGATGAAACATTATACAGAATCGGCAACAGACAGGGCAGATTTCAAACATGACTTGACATCGTAGTGAAAAAAGTATAAAATTGTATTGTTGTAATTGTACAATGAAAATTCAATAAGGAGGTGCTCCTGTGTTATACGGTATTATTGCATGTATTGTTACGCTTGTAGTAGCCGTTCCGATTACGTGGGTCATTTCTGTAGGTCGATACAAGAAACAGGTTGATGCGCAGCTTGGTTCAGCAGAGTCAAGAGCAAGAGAGATTATTGATGAAGCTTTAAAGACAGCAGAGACGAAGAAAAGGGAAGCTCTTTTGGAAGCAAAGGAAGAGTCTATTAAGACGAAGAATGAGCTTGAGAAAGAGACACGTGAGCGGAGAGCGGAAGTACAGCGTTATGAGAAGCGTGTATTAGCGAAAGAAGAATCTTTGGATCGTAAGATTAGTGCCGCTGAGAAGAAGGAAAGCGCACTGTATGCAAGAGAAGAAGAACTGGCTAAGATGAAGGAAGACGTTTCTAAGCTAAATGAACAGCGTGTACAGGAATTAGAGAGAATCTCTGGATTAACCTCCGAACAAGCAAAAGAGTATTTATTACAAACTGTTGAAGATGAAGTCAAGCATGATGCTGCAAAATTAATCAAGGAATCAGAAACAAGAGCGAAGGAAGAAGCAGATAAGCGGGTAAAGGAATATGTGATTACAGCCATTCAGAAGTGTG
>CAZLTS010000250.1:0-1972 GCA_964562495.1 uncultured Lachnospiraceae bacterium
TCACGTTACGCTCTTCTGTCTGAATCCACACATATGGAATGGCAGCGTTCTGAATCTGAATGGCTAATTCCTCAGATACAGTTGTTCCTGCTTCTGCCAATATCTCGCCTGTAGATTCATCAATAACGTCTTCTGCTAACACGCGATTCTTAATTCTATATTTAAAGGCCAGCTTCTTGTTGAATTTGTAACGGCCTACCTTCGCCAAGTCATAACGACGGGGATCAAAGAACATGCTGGCAACTAAGCTCTCAGCACTGTCTACACTTAATGGCTCACCTGGGCGAATCTTCTTATATAATTCAAGCAGACCTTCCTCATAATTCTCGGAAGTATCCTTTTCAAAACTTGCTAAGATCTTTGGTTCTTCACCAAATACTTCTAAGATCTCTGCATTTGTTCCAATACCTAACGCACGAATCAGTACCGTAATAGGCACCTTACGTGTTCTGTCTACACGTACATAGAACACATCATTAGAGTCTGTTTCGTACTCTAACCATGCACCTCTGTTCGGGATAACAGTTGCGGAATAAAGTGTTTTTCCTAATTTATCATGTGCAATACCGTAGTAGATACCCGGAGAACGAACTAACTGGCTGACGATAACACGCTCTGCGCCGTTAATTACAAAAGTACCTGTTGCGGTCATGAGTGGCAAATCACCCATGAAAATTTCGTATTCACTGATTTCACCAGTTTCCTTATTGTGAAGTCTTACCTTAACCTTCAAAGGTGCTGCGTATGTCGCATCACGCTCTTTACACTCTTCAATGGTATACTTTGCTTCGTCTTCACACAGTTGGAAATCAACGAACTCTAAGCTTAGGTGTTCGCTGTAATCTTCAATTGGAGAGATATCTCTAAAAACTTCTTTTAGTCCTTCATCCAAAAACCACTGGTAGGAATCCTTCTGGATCTCGATTAGATTCGGCATATCCAGAACTTCTTTTTGTTTGGAAAAGCTCATTCTAAGGCTCTTACCTGTATGGACCGGACGCATTCTGTTTTTCTCCATCTGATCATTCACCCCGTCTTTCTAAATTTTTAAGCAAGGTCTTGACAAACCCACTTGTATATCGTATAAATACATTGTATCGCCTAATACTGCATAATATTAGACAATAGCGCATTGTCAACCATATCATACTTGTCAAGTGGTTGTCAAGTAATTTTTTTCAAAAATAATAAAAAATGCATAAAAAAGCTGACAGAATCCTAAGTTTTCTTAGTTTCTGCCAGCTTTTCTTGTTATAACCGATATCATTTATTGTAGGATAATAGCTCGTTTTCCACAGAATCGGTAAATATACTCAAAAGTTGCCATGCTGTAGGTCACGTTTCCTCGAAGTGGATCTGCCATATAAACGATTCTACGCTTCTTATCATACCCTGTAAGAACAAGAGTATGTGAGCTGCTTTGCCAACGAAGGATTTCCCCGCTGGCTGAAGTGCCTGCATAAAACAAGTGCGAACTGCCCATCCACATGGTTCCCCATACAACAACAGGAATCTTTCGGTCCAGATATTCGTAGAGTTTAGACGGACTGGCTCCAGATATTATGACAGCTCTTTTCTTTGAGCCTACATTCCGCAGATAGCGATTGGCTGCCGATTGCACCGGTCCTTCGTAACAGCCACCCCAGCTAGAATAACTAGTTATACTTCCCAGAAATGCCTGATTGAAATTCAAACCGCCGGAGAAATACCACTGTTTTACTAAATACTTATTTACCATAGTCTGCTTAGAAACCGGATAACCATAATAATTTAGCACCGACGTCATGGCAGTGATTTCACACCCTGATGGGTATTGTGGAAGCTGCAGTACACATGGATAATTAGCTATAACGCTTCTGCCTGTTTTATTCCGCACCTTAACTGACACAGCGACAGAACGCTTTGCTTTATAGGTTTTCTTATCTACCACTTCCCATGCCTGCACTTTATAATAATACGTTTTTCCAATTTT
>CAZLTS010000251.1:0-1971 GCA_964562495.1 uncultured Lachnospiraceae bacterium
CGGCAGAGCTTACAAGCAGGTCCTGTATATCTTGCCATATCAAGTAACCTCCAATTATACTATACACGACGTCTTTTTGGTGGACGACAACCGTTGTGTGGGATAGGAGTAACATCTTTAATAAGACTTACATCTAAGCCTGCAGTCTGTAAAGCTCTGATAGCTGATTCACGGCCTGCACCTGGTCCCTTAACATAAACCTCAACTGTTTTCATACCACAGTCAACTGCAGTCTTAGCAGCAGTCTCAGCAGCAGTAGCAGCTGCGAAAGGTGTAGATTTTCTTGAGCCTCTGAAACCCATCTCACCAGCAGATGCCCATGAAACAGCATTACCGTTCATATCGGTAATTGTAACGATTGTGTTGTTGAAGGTTGATTGGATATGGGCAGCACCACGCTCAATATTTTTCTTCTCACGACGCTTACGTGAGCCTGTGGTCTTTTTAGTAGCCATATTTGTTGTTTCCTCCTACTATTTCTTCTTATTTGCTATAGTCTTCTTAGGACCCTTGCGTGTACGAGCATTGTTCTTAGAAGTCTGTCCTCTTACAGGTAGACCCTTTCTATGTCTTACACCACGATAGCAACCAATTTCAATAAGTCTTTTGATGTCAAAAGCTGTATCTCTGCGAAGGTCACCCTCTACAGTAAGATTGTTAGTGATATAGTCACTTAGCTTCTTAACATCTTCTTCTGTTAAATCTCTGCAACGAGTATCAGCATCGATACCTGTTTCAGCGATGATTTTCTTAGAAGTAGTAAGACCGATACCATAAATATAGGTAAGGCCGATTTCTACTCTTTTGTCATTAGGTAAGTCAACACCTGAAATACGTGCCATTTTACAGTTTACCTCCGATTATTAGTTCAGGCTTAGCCCTGACGCTGTTTATGCTTTGGGTTTTCACAGATAACCATTACTTTTCCATGTCTTTTAATAACTTTGCATTTTTCGCAAATTTTCTTTACAGAAGGTCTAACTTTCATCTTGAATATCCTCCTTAAATTCTACTTGGAACGCCAAATAATACGACCCTTAGAAAGATCATATGGTGACATTTCCATTGTTACCTTATCACCGGGAAGAATACGAATGTTGTTCATTCTGAGCTTTCCGCTGATGTGGGCTGTAATAATGTGGTCATTTTGTAAAGCAACCTTAAAGGTTGTGTTAGGCATAGCCTCGACCACAGTACCTTCAACTTCTATCATATCTGACTTAGACATCTTATACCTCGCTAAATTTTACGATTGATGTTTATTTCTTAACTGGAATCACATTACGGCGTAGTCGCCAGCAATTGCAATTACAAAAAGCAAAAATGCTTAAGCTTTCGTTAAAATAACTGGTCCGTTATTTGTTATGGCAACAGTATGCTCAAAGTGAGCAGAAGCCTTGCCATCAGCTGTTTTAACGGTCCATCCGTCTGAAAGCTGTTTAACCTTATAGGTTCCCAGATTAATCATCGGTTCAATTGCCAATGTCATTCCGGGTAATAGTCGGATACCGCGTCCTGCGTGTCCGAAGTTCGGTACACTGGGTTCTTCGTGAAGTTTTGTGCCCACGCCGTGACCTACATAATCTCTAACAACTGAGAAGCCACGCTCCTCACAGTAGGTTTGAACTGCATTGCCTATATCGCCAATTCTGTTGCCTGGAACTGCTTGTTCGATTCCCTTTGCGAGAGCCTCACGAGTAGTGTCCACCAGCCGCTTTACCTCGGGAGAGCAAGTCCCACAGATAAATGTTGCAGCATTATCGCCGTTATAACCATTTTTTGCAGCACCCAAATCAATGCTAACAATATCGCCATCTTTAATGACTCTTTTTTTGCTTGGGATGCCGTGGATAACTTCATCATTTATAGATATACATGCGGTAGCAGGAAAACCACCGTAGTTAAGAAAGTTTGGAGTAGCTCCGCACTTTTTGATAAAATCATAAGCTATTTTATCAATCTCATAAGTGG
>CAZLTS010000252.1:0-1966 GCA_964562495.1 uncultured Lachnospiraceae bacterium
GGCAGTAAAGATCAGATTAAGAAGAATGGGACAGAAGAAGGCTCCTTTCTATAGAGTAATCGTTGCAGATTCCAGATCTCCTAGAGATGGTAAGTTTATCGAAGAAATCGGTACTTATGATCCTACAAGAGAACCAAGTGCATTCCAAATTGATGAAGAATTAGCAAAGAAATGGTTAGCAAACGGCGCGCAGCCGACTGAAACTGTAAGCAAGCTTTTCAAACTGGCTGGTATTGAAAAATAAGGCCGTGTTTCCTAGGATAAGAATCGAGGATTGTATGAAGGAATTATTAGAAATTCTGGCAAAGTCTTTAGTGGACAATCCAGATCAGGTAGTTGTGACAGAAAAAGACGGCGAGAAGTCCATTGTTCTAGAGCTTCGTGTAGCACCGGATGATATGGGCAGAGTGATTGGAAAACAGGGAAAGATTGCTAAGGCAATCCGTTCTGTTGTAAAAGCGGCTGCCTTAAAGGAAGATAAGAAAGTTATTGTTGAGATTCAACAGTAGTAGGTTAAGGGAAATCCGGCTTCGGATTTCTCTTAATTTATCTACGGCCAAACCACAAGTTATGATAATTACACCGATGCGTTGTTTTTGTATCCGCTTCGGTATGAATGGAGCATAGAATGAATAATCAGGATTTATTTCAGGTAGGTGTTATTACCACCCCGCATGGTGTTCGAGGTGAAGTGAAGGTATATCCTACCACAGATGATGTAAAGCGTTTCTCTGATTTAGAGGAAGTAATCGTACAGGTTGGAAAAGAGCAGAGAGTTATGCATGTAACGTCTGTTAAATATATAAAGCAAATGGTGATTCTGGCATTGAAAGAGATTTCCGATAGAAATGAGGCAGAACTTTTGCGTCAGGCACCCATACTGGTAACCAGGGAAAATGCAGTCCATTTAGAAGAAGGAGAGTATTTTATAGCTGATTTAATTGGCCTTACCATCGTAGATGATAATGGAAATCAGCTTGGAATATTAACAGATGTTATACAAACTGGTGCCAATGATGTGTATGTATGCAAGATGGAGGATAGAGAATTGTTGCTTCCGGCCATTAAGGAGTGTATTTTAGATACAGATTTAGAAAGTAAAACGATGACAGTGCATTTGATGAAAGGATTGCTAGACCTATGAAGTTTCACATTATGACGCTGTTTCCGGAGATGGTAAGCAGTGGGCTTTCCACCAGTATTATTGGTCGTGCCACAGAAAAAGGACTCCTGTCCATAGAAGCCATTGATATTCGGGATTTTGCTAATAACCGCTATGGCAAGGTTGACGATTATCCTTATGGTGGTGGTGCCGGTATGGTTATGCAGCCTCAGCCAATTTATGATTGCTATAAACACTTGACAGAAAACATGGAGAACCGTCCCCGGGTTGTGTATTTAACACCGCAGGGCAAGGTATTTAATCAAACCATGGCAGAAGAACTGGCACAGGAGGAAGAACTGATTTTCTTGTGCGGACATTATGAAGGCGTAGATGAGAGAATCTTAGAGGAAATCGTTACAGATCCGGTATCCATTGGAGATTATGTATTAACAGGTGGAGAATTGCCTGCTATGGTTATGATTGATTGTATTTCTCGTCTGATACCCGGAGTGCTGCATAACGATTTATCTGCTGAGTTTGAAAGCTTTCAGGACTCTTTGTTGGAATATCCCCAGTATACCAGACCGGAAGTATTCTTAGAGAAGAAGGTGCCGGAGGTATTGTTGTCCGGGCATCATGCTAATATTGATAAGTGGCGTAGACAACAATCTGTTATTCGTACAGCCAAGCATCGACCGGACCTTTTGGAAAAGGCAGAGCTTACAGAAGAAGAAAAGCAACTGGCAGAAGAATTTCTAAAATAACTGCTTGCGTTATTGATAAAACTATGGTATTATGTGTAATGCTGTAAGAAAGAGATGGTCCTCTGTTACAAACTTGTATTAAGAACATCCAAATATA
>CAZLTS010000253.1:0-1929 GCA_964562495.1 uncultured Lachnospiraceae bacterium
CTGCCAGACTTCCCGGCAGCCATTCTGCCATTCGTGACTTAGGGATAAAGCGGTAGGGCTGCATGCGAAACGATTCATATACATATTCCTCATGGGAACTAACGTACAGAATCAGGGCATCTGGTAAAAATGCCCTGATTTCCTCTGTCAGCTCAAATCCGTCTAAATCCTCCATTTCGATATCCAGTATCAAAATGTCAAACAGCTTACCCGCTTTGATTTCTGCCACTAAATCTTTTCCATTTTCATACGTTTCTTTATCATACTCCGTTCCCACCATACTGTTAACGGCATCTCTGTCTTCTCTGTTGTCATCGCATATTGCTATTTTAATCATGTGCATTTCCCTTCTGAAAACCATTGCACATTAGTATAGCACAATTATTCACAAATAGCATCACTATTTTTTCCAGCTACCAGTTCTCCGTTTTCCACGTCTATGATAATTGTATCTCCCATATGCACCTGATCCGACAGAATCATTCTGGCTGCCAGTGTTTCTACATATTTCTGCAGATAACGCTTCAATGGTCTTGCGCCGTACACTGGATCATAGCCGTTATCAATTACATACTGCTTCGCTGCATCAGTCAGCTGAATAGATAACTCTCTGTCCGCCAGTCTGCGGTTGACGTCTGCTAATAACAGCTCTACAATACCACCGATATTATCTTTGGTTAACGGCTTAAACAGAATGATTTCATCCAGACGGTTTAAAAACTCCGGTCTGAAATGACTGCGTAAATCCTGCATAACCATGTCTTCACATTCCTTACGAATACTGCCGTCCGGTTCGATTCCCTCTAGCAGATACTGAGAACCGATATTAGATGTCATAATTAAAATGGTATTCTTAAAGTCTACAGTCCTACCCTGAGAGTCCGTAATTCGTCCATCATCTAACACCTGTAACAGCACGTTAAATACATCAGGATGCGCCTTCTCTACTTCATCAAACAAAACAACAGAGTAAGGATTTCTACGAACTGCTTCTGTCAACTGGCCGCCTTCATCATAGCCTACATATCCCGGAGGCGCTCCGATTAATCTGGATACAGAATGCTTCTCCATATATTCTGACATATCAATACGAACCATATTCTGCTCATTGTCAAACAGATTCTCAGCCAATGCCTTAGCCAGCTCTGTCTTACCTACACCGGTAGGGCCTAGGAATAAGAAGGAACCAATGGGCTTGGTAGGGTCCTTAATACCTGCCTTAGAACGTAAGATTGCTTCTGTTACCTTGGTAACGCCTTCGTTCTGGCCAATCACTCGCTCATGCAGCTTAGCATCCAACTGCAAGATTTTATTTCGTTCTGACTCAGTCAGCTTAGCAACCGGGATTCCGGTCCAACGGGAAATAATTTTAGCAATCTCATCATCTGTTACACTTTCATGTACCAGAGATAAATCCTGACTCTTTACCCGTTCTTCCTCCTGTTCCAGTTCTTTCTCCAATGCAGGCAGCTTACCATACTGCAGCTCTGCTGCCTTCTCCAAATCATAGTTCTGCTGGGCTGTTGTAATCTCACTGTGCATAGCTTCTATGTCTTCCCGTAGCTTCTGCAGACGTTCTACACTGCCCTTTTCATTCTCCCACTGTGCCTTACGATTATTAAATTCAGAACGCAGCTCTGCCAACTCCTTCTGCAGTTCTGCCAAACGCTCCTTGCTTAGATGGTCGTCCTCTTTCTTAAGTGCTGCCTCCTCAATCTCCATCTGCATTACCTTACGGCGCAGCTCATCCAGCTCTGTCGGCATAGAATCTAACTCAGTTTTAATCAAAGCACATGCCTCATCTACCAGGTCAATGGCTTTATCCGGCAAAAAACGGTCCGTAATATAACGGTCTGATAAGGTAGCTGCTGCCACAAGGGCACCATCTGTAATCTTAACACCATGGAATACCTCATACCGCTCCTTAAG
>CAZLTS010000254.1:0-1926 GCA_964562495.1 uncultured Lachnospiraceae bacterium
AACGTTAACCGGTGGAGAACCGTTGTTGCAACCGGGAATTCATGTGTTATTAGAGGCACTGTCAGCAGAGAAAAAACTGCAGGTGGAAATCGAGACAAATGGCAGTGTAGATTTAAAACCATTTACCCAGATGGACAATCCACCTAGCTTTACTATGGATTATAAGCTGCCGGGAAGCGGTATGGAGAGTCAGATGTGTATTTCTAACTTCTCCCTGCTTACCCAAAAGGATACGGTGAAGTTTGTGGCAGGTAGTGTAGTAGATTTAGAACGCGCCAGAGAAATCATAGATGCCTATCATCTGACAGAGCAATGTCATGTGTATTTAAGCCCGGTATTTGGCAGTATAGAGCCGGCACAAATGGTTACTTATATGATAGAAAACAATATGAATGATGTAAACCTTCAACTACAGATGCATAAGGTCATCTGGGACCCTCAGGCAAGAGGAGTATAGGTTTTTAATAGATTGGAGAAATGATGATTGATACAGAAGCAATAAAAGTGCATATACGAGGAATCTTAGAGGCATTAGGAGATGACCCACAGCGAGAAGGATTAAAAGACACGCCGGAACGGGTGGCGAAGATGTATAAGGAAGTTTTTGCAGGTATGGAGTATACTAATGCAGAAATTGCGGATATGTTTAATAAAACCTTTGAGGAAGATGTGGAAAGCCAGAGCCGGGATATGGTTGTGGTAAAGGATATTGATGTGTTCAGCTACTGCGAACACCACATGGCACTTATGTATGATATGAAGGTGGCGGTAGCATATGTGCCCAATGGCAAAGTAATCGGATTAAGCAAGATTGCCCGGGTGGCAGATATGGCAGCCAGAAGACTGCAGCTACAGGAACGGATTGGCAATGATATTGCAGAGATTATTGCTATGATTACCCAGTCTGATGCAGTGGCAGTACGTATAGAGGGATGCCACAGTTGCATGAGTGCAAGAGGAATTAAGAAGTCTAATGCAAAAACAGTAACGACTACCTTACGAGGCAGATTCAAAGAAGACAGAGACCTGCAGCTGCAGCTATGGATGCAGGGCTTTTGTGATAAGACGGAGGAGAAGTAGATGAAGGCAATGGTATTATCTAGTGGTGGCGTTGACAGCACTACCTGTGTGGGATTAGCGGTACAGGAATACGGTGCAGAAAATGTAATCACACTGTCCATAGCATACGGACAGAAACATACGAAAGAAATCGAAGCTGCACAAAAAGTGGCAGATTATTATGGGGTGGAACATCTGTATTTAGATTTGGCAGAAATATTCCAATACAGTGACTGTTCCTTGCTGTCCCATTCAGATGCTGAGATTCCCAAGGAATCCTATGCAAAGCAGCTGTCCCATTCTGACGGCAAGCCGGTGACAACCTATGTACCTTTTCGCAATGGTTTGTTTTTGTCTTCAGCAGCCAGCATTGCTTTATCGAAAGGGTGCAGTGTTATTTATTATGGTGCCCATGCAGATGATGCGGCAGGCAATGCCTATCCGGACTGCAGCAGTGCCTTTCACAACGCCATGAATATGGCAATCTGGGAAGGCAGTGGAAAACAGCTTAAGGTGGAAGCACCCTTTGTAACCTGGACAAAGGCACAGGTTGTACAGAAGGGACTAGAGCTGGGGGTTCCCTATGAACTGACTTGGAGCTGCTATGAAGGTAAGGAAAAAGCCTGCGGTAAGTGCGGCACCTGCATTGATCGTAAGGAAGCCTTCTTAAAAAATGGTGTAGAAGATCCTATTGAATATGAAGCGTGAAATACGCGGCGACAAGCGTCTGCGGAATGGAGAGTAGTATGACTGGAAGAGAGAAAAAGGAAACAGAGGGCGTGACACTTCTGGGAAATCAGGGAGTGAAGTATCCTACAGATTATGCACCTCAGGTGTTGGAAACCTTCGTAAATAAGCATCAGGAAA
>CAZLTS010000255.1:0-1914 GCA_964562495.1 uncultured Lachnospiraceae bacterium
CTTCTGCCACATCTTCGTCTGTGATACCATATCGTTTTAGGAAGGTTATGGTATCCTCCAGCTTCCAGCCGTCATAATTTACGCCGATATCTACCAGACAATAGATACCCAGTGAGTAGGTGGTATTCAGACTTAGTACCTCGGCCATGTTGGAATCAATATCTGCATAGTCGTAGGACATACATTCCACATAGGTGGCCCAACCTTCTGTGTATCCAGGGTAAACTAAAAGCTGGCGAATTAAAGCCGGATTGGTGTTCTGGAAATAGGTGGTCTGGTATAGGTGTCCGGGATAGCCTTCATGTGCCAGGGTGGCATATAAGGTTTGGTCTGTCTGGGAGGATTTTCCGTCATTAATGTAAATCACATTTTTCGTGGGTGTATCAATAGGTGGTGATAAATAAAATGCCGGACTTAAATGCTCCTTCATGGATTCAGACACGTATTTCACTTCATAAGAAACCTCAGGACCTTCAGGAAAATCCTTAAGAAGCTGAGACTGCAAATCTGTTAGGCATGCTTCCGGCTCTGTCAGGGGCAGGGTAAAATCCGTCATGTTTTCAAGCAGGGATGAATCCTTTGCAGAAATCTTAATAATGCTTTGCAGGTCTGCTGTAACCTGGTCTGTAATCTCTGCTTCTAAATCTTCTACGGAAATATCTGTTCCGGTATTTTGTGCTACCAGATACGCATAGTAGTCTTTACCCAGAGGCAAATTGGTAAGGCCACCGTCCTGATTTACACCGGTGCCCTTTAAAGCAGTCAGTCCATCAATTAATGCCTCATATGCAGGCAAGACATATTGGGAAACAGCAGCTTCATTTTTAGCTTCATAGGTTTCTGTTTCTTCGTTTGTTAAATCTGTCACGCCATCCAGTCGCTCGTCAAAGGAGGTAATTAAATAATTGTTATCTTCGTCACTGATAAATTGCTGACACTGGTCAATAATGGCATCGGCAGTGGTGTCGGACATAAATAGTCCCGCCTGGGATTTGGCCTGCTCTAGGGCAAGAATCTCGTCGAAATAGTCTGGTAAGGTTTCCAGTAATTCCAGATATTCTTTCACATCGTCTTCGTCATAGAAGGTGTATTCAGCCAGAAGAATGGGAATCTGGGCATTATCCCCTACAGTGGGACTAATGGGTTCTGTGTACAAATATAAGTCTGAGTTATCCAGTGACAGCTCTAAATCATAGGAGAGAATATCGTATAAAAACTGTTCCTTCGTACTTAGAGAATCATAATCAAAGCTCTGTAATTTCATCAGGTAGTCATAGCTTCTCTGCACAGATTCCTCGGGATTTACATAGGATTCAGTAGAGATGGCAATGGGATAATCTGTAAGACCATAATTTTCCGGGTAAGCAAGCGTGTAGTGCAGCGATAAGGAAGATGTTACAATGGACTCCCGAAACATGGCATCCGTAAATTCAGTAAAATCTGTGTATTGGGCATAGTCATTTACAACGGTTAGGTCTTCTGTATTTGCAGTATGCTTTTCGGCAGTGGAAGTATCAGAAGTGTACGTGGTGGTTTCTGGCTCAGAATCTGTAGTCGTTTCACAGCCTGTAAGCAGTAAAACAAGGGTTAAAAAAATAAATAGCAGCTTTTTTTTCATGGGTTCACTCCTTCCTGTGATCTAAAACCTTGCGGTGTGCTGCCAGTATTCCTTTCGGTTTTCGTATTCCCCGTTCATCCACCGGCAGGCTTCATCCAGCCCCTCCTCGGTGAAGGGAAAGTCCGCATGGGTCATGTCCTCCTGGGGCGTGTGCTCGAAATTGTAGGGCTCCGGGTAGAGGATGACGCGGAGCACGTCCGCCGCATCCTCCGCATCACTTTCCTTTTCCTTTGAGATGAGATAGCGCATGCCCCGGTAGCTGCCGGTAAAATGTGTTTTTTTGTAAAAGGACAGAT
>CAZLTS010000256.1:0-1913 GCA_964562495.1 uncultured Lachnospiraceae bacterium
TATTGCAGTTCAGTTGGCAGAAGAGACTGACGACTTGGAAGCTATTATTGGTGCTGTGATTGAAGAGGGTGACTATGTATTGAGCCAGACACCGGAGATGCTTCCGGTATTAAAGCAGGCAGGCGTAGTAGATTCTGGTGGACAGGGCTTGATGCAGGTAGTAAAGGGTGCCTATGATATTTTCTTGGGGAAGGAGCTTGATTTATCCATTGAAAATACAGCATCCAGAACCACAGTGGATACAACAGAGACTGTTCCGACAGATATTAAGTTTGGCTACTGTACAGAATTTATCGTTATGTTAGAGAAGCCTTATGGTCCCCAGACTGAGAAGGAGTTTAAGGCATACTTAGAATCCATTGGTGACTCTATTGTAGTTGTATCAGATACGGATATTGTTAAGGTGCATGTGCATACCAATGATCCAGGACTTGCCATTCAGAAGGGCTTAAGCTATGGTTCACTTACCAGCATGAAGATTGATAATATGCGAGAAGAGCATCAGGAGAAGCTAATTAAAGAGGCAGATAGAAAGGCAGCACAGAAAACAACTGAGCCGCCGAAACCAGTTGGATTTGTATCTGTTTCCATTGGCAGTGGTATGAATGAGATATTTAAGGGCTTGGGTGTCGATTACATTATAGAAGGTGGTCAGACTATGAATCCTAGCACAGAGGATGTATTAAATGCCATTGCACAGGTAAATGCAGAGACTATTTACGTATTCCCGAATAATAAGAATATTATTTTGGCAGCTAATCAGGCGCAGTCTTTAGTAGAAGATAAGAAGGTTGTTGTGATTCCTTCTAAGACAGTGCCCCAGGGTATTGCAGCACTGATTGCATTCGTAGAGGATGCGTCTGTTGAAGAGAACACAGAGGCTATGACAGAAGCTATGGCTTTGGTTAAGACAGGCCAGGTTACCTTCGCTGTAAGAGATACAGAGATTGATGATAAGGTAATTAAAGAGGGTAACATTATGGGTATCGGTGATGCAGGTATTTTAGCTGTTGGAACCGATATTGAAGCCACTACTATTGATATGATTGCAGAGCTTGTAGATGATGAGTCAGAATTAATTAGCATCTATTACGGCGCTGACGTGACAGAGGCAGATGCAGAGGGTATCGCTTCGAAGTTAGGCGAGCGTTATCCAGACGTAGATGTGGAAGTAAACCTTGGCGGCCAGCCGATTTACTATTATCTAGTATCAGTTGAATAAGCTGAATGAAAAGAAAAAGCCAGATTCCGATGGATAACCGGAATCTGGCTTTTATATTGCGTTATTTATAGATATTTTTCAATAATCTCGTTGGCTTTATCTGTATCGTTACATACCACGATGATGACATAATCACCGGTTTGCTTGCGAATGACATTCTCGATCTTTTTAACCTCCTCCGGCATATAAGATTCGTAAGAGGACTTCTGGGTAGCCAGATATGTATCAACTAGTTCTGTAATATCGTTATCGGTACCTTGATTAATAATGGTAATCTCTTCCGGATTCATAGTGGTGCTACGGTAAGCTGCAATGCAAGTGGCTGGGTCTGAAATCTCATATTTGGCAGTTACGATATCTTCAGATACGGAAGCCATCTCAGCTTCAAATACGCCTTCATTTACCAGTTCTTCTGCAAGTGCAGCAGCCTTATCGTTGTCAAAGGTAGATGCAGCAGTAGTACTTGCTTCTGTAGCCTTCGTAGTGCTTGTGTCCGAGGAATCACTGTTGCATGCAGTGAAAGTAAGTGCCATGGTAATAACCAAACCTGCACATAATAACTTTTTCATTGATTTCATTATTTAGAATCTCCTTTCTTGTTACTTAAACATTTGTATTAAAATAATCAATTAACTCTTGTAGCCAGATGGCATACTTGCCATACACCAGATGCACGCCGTCAGAACTGTAA
>CAZLTS010000257.1:0-1911 GCA_964562495.1 uncultured Lachnospiraceae bacterium
AAGCGTTCATCTGTAAACAGTTGTAATCATTGAAGCCAAGTGGCTCGTTGACTCTCACTCGTGAATCAAGTTTAAATCCTGACTTCTCAAGCCTGTTCTTACTTCTCGGATGGCATGAATACAGAATCGGCATATCATACTTCTCTGCCAATGCATTGATAGCTGTAAAGAGGGACAAAAAGTTTTTCTCGGTATCAATATTTTCCTCACGGTGTGCGCTGAGAAGGATGTATTTATCTTTTTCAAGTCCAAGACTTTCCAACACATCGCTCTTTTCAATCTTTTCAAGATTTCCACGAAGCACTTCTGCCATTGGAGATCCGGTCATATAGGTTCTCTCTTTGGGCATACCACACTCGTGTAAATACTTACGGGCCGGTTCTGAATAACATAGGTTCACATCGGAGATGATATCTACAATTCTACGATTTGTTTCCTCTGGAAGACACTCATCTTTACAGCGGTTTCCTGCCTCCATGTGGAATAATGGAATGTGAAGCCGTTTAGCAGAAACAGCTGATAAACAGCTATTGGTGTCTCCGAGCACAAGGTATGCGTCGGGTTGAAGTTCTGAAAGAAGCTCGTAAGAACGAGCAAGGATATTACCGCAGGTAACACCCAGATTTTCTCCAACTACCGGAACCAGAATGTCCGGACCGAATTCACCAACGAAATTGGTAAGCTCGAAATCTTCCCAGAAAACGGTGGAAAGATTCTTATCCCAGTTTTGATTATAATAGATAATACAGGTATCAAAATACTCTCGACAACGACGGATTACTGCTGCCAGCCGGATGATCTCGGGGCGAGTACCCAGAACAATACAAATCTTCGTGCGTCCATCATTTTTCCATCTAAAATTATGTTCCATATGCTTAATACATATCCCTTCCTTGTGTTTTATTTCAGCCCAACCGCTATTTCTTCTTTCATAACCCTACAGTGCTTTCTAAAGCATGCAATACCGAACTTCACCACCGTTTGCATTCCATCTAATTTAAGCTGCGAATCATACTGCTTTCCATCAATTTGAATTAAGGCTTCAGCACATGCAGCTTCCAGCTTATCACCCTCTGCATACTTCAGTTCAATAACCACGCCCGTTCGACTCTCAGGCACTTCCACAAGAATATCGCTATAGCCTTCACCGGATTCAGCATTAGACAGCACCCGCCAGTTTTCTTTATGGCTTAGTAAACCAAGTAAGATACCATGGTAAAAGTTCTCTTTACGTCCCTTTGCCACAGCTGTGTCACGAACACTAATTGTATTCCAAAGATAGTCATTAAAAAGGCGTTCAATTGTATCTGCATCTCCTGCTGGAAAAGCTTCACAGAAAGCATCAAGTTTGGGTGCATCGCTCTTAACCTTGTCGCTAAACCATTTCTGTATCTGTTTAATAAATAACTTCTTTATTTCCTGATTGGGTATTGCCAGCCTAAAATGTTCGTCATCAACAATTTTGGTGCAGGTTAAGTATCCTGTGGCGAAAAGAACACTCCACAAATTATCAAGACTTTCATCAAGCGCGCTATACGTCAATTCCAGACTGATCTCTTTTAGAATTAATTCTCCTCCGATTAAAGCTTCAATTTCCTCTTTCGTCTGAGCCGTAGCTTTATCTATAAATCTTCGAACCAAAGCATTTCCACTTGTATTTGCCCAATAATTCTGTGGGAGTGCCTGCTTATTTTTTATCAGAGCCTGACAATACTTAATTACGTCCCATGGGCAATAGATGTGACTAGATCCAAATCGGTAGCCATCATACCACTGTCTTACAGTATCCAATGCGCAGTCACATCCATAATACTCCAGTAATTGCTGTACTTCCTGCTCTGTAAAGCCAAAAGCATCATTAAAATACTCATCTGTGATTGACATGACATTTAAGTTATTCAATCCTGTGAA
>CAZLTS010000258.1:0-1901 GCA_964562495.1 uncultured Lachnospiraceae bacterium
AAGGAGTTCGCAGACGTGATTCAGAAGATTGCAGAGGAGCATGGTGAAGTAGCTCCGGAAATCATTATGGAGAAGTTTAGAGAAGAGTATCTGACAAGAAAGAGTCCATGGGAATTGTTGTGGGTACAGTTTAATGACGTAAATGATGAGGATACAAAAGCGATTCTTAAGTTTAATTATAATGGTGAAACCCATATAAAAGAAGCAGTGGGCAATGGTCCGTTACATGCGGTAAAGAAGATTATGCGTGATGAAATGGGACGGGACGTTAAGGTACTTGATTATACAGAGCATGCACTAGGTGAAGGTGCCAATGCCAAGGCGGCTGCATATGTACATGTAGTTGACAATGCAACAGGTGATGAAGCCTTTGGCGTAGGTGTCAGCTCAAATATCACCAGGGCAACCATTCGTGCATATTTTAGTGCATTAAACCGTTTGCCACAATAAATTACGATTAAGAGGACCACGTAAATGGACGAGAAAAAACCGATGAAACTGAAAACGGTCAAGAGACTAAAGAAGGTGTTGTTGGCATTTGAAATATTAATTGGACTGATTATAATATCTGCTGCGGTAATCTGGTTTGTGCCGTCAGCGAAGGAAGCCTTTATTAAGGGTTTTGCAAGCAGCAGCTTAGGAAAGACGATTTTAGGCTGGTTTGCTGAAGACGATTACAATAATAGTGTCGTTGATGAAGATTTTGATGAAGAAGAGCTGGTTACAAATGAATCGATTGACAAAAGTGCACTGGCTAAGTATACACAGATTCTGATTGTAGGTATTGATACCCGAGATGATGAATTTGATGTGGGCGTAAATAGTGACGTGCTTATGATTGTAACCATTAATAACGAAACAGATGATGTGAATCTGGTTTCTGTATATCGAGATACGGTAATGCAGATGGTAACGGATACCGGTGAGGTGTTAGACTATTATGCCAAGGCAAACCATGCTTACTGTGCATGGGGAATCAAGGGTGCGATTAACACGTTAAACATTAATCTGGATTTGAATATTACAGAATACGCCATTGTTAACTTTGAAGGTGTAACGAAGGTGGTAGATGCACTGGGCGGTATCGATGTGAATCTGACTCAGGAGGAAGTGTACCAGTTGAATCAGCATCTGGCTGATACTAAGCTGGCAACAGGTCTGTATGCGGCAAATGTTACTTCAGCAGGCTGGACCCATTTAGACGGTCTGCAGACAACCACGTATTGCAGAATCCGTAAGACACTGTATTATGATGAGGATACCGGGGAAGCACTGGAAAATGATATGGGACGTACAGCCAGACAGCAGGCAACCATACGGAAGCTGGTGTCACGTGCCAGAAGCATCGGCTTGACACAGACCTTAGACCTTATGAAGGCAGTGTTTAACCAGAATAGTGACGAAGACAGATTCTTTAAAACCAGTTTGACATGGGATGAGATTATGACAGTGGTTTCTGTAGCATTTGATTTTGATTTGGCTGAGAATCAGGGATATCCATTTGATTATGCTTATGCAGATGATTTATTCTTGCCGGGCTCTACCATGGCTGCATCTTATGTGGTAGGTCAGGGAACCTTGAATAATGTGCAGAAGCTGCATGCTTATATCTATCCAAAGGAGGACTATAGTCCGTCAGAGCGAATCTATTTGATTGACCAGACTGTTAGCAGCCTGACCGGTGTTTATGCGCCAAGTGAATAAAGTATACAAAGGAAGGGGAGGCAAAACTCCCCTTTCGCTGTCTAAGTTAGACGATTGCTGTTTTTCTACTACTTCGACAGACGTAGAGGATTTGTCTGTATGCGGGAGCATTTTACAGGAAACTTTCTAGCACTTTTGCAGAAACAGGCAGTTGCAAAATCTCGATTAAGCCCCGCTTCGGCAACTCGCTTTGCTCA
>CAZLTS010000259.1:0-1898 GCA_964562495.1 uncultured Lachnospiraceae bacterium
TTTCCAAAAGGCTTTTACTGGGGACTGGAGGTTATGGTGAATCTGGATAAAGTAAAAGAAACACCAATCCCATTATTTGAGGATTGTGGAATTTCTTTTACGGATATACAGGAGAGCCTTCAAGAAACAAACGGAACATTTCTTGGACAGCCACAGGCTGAGTGGAAGGTCATGGCGGAGCAAACCATGAAGCGAATGCAGGAAGGAAATATTTGTAAGGAAGAACTGAGACTTGTATTACTTAATCTTGTGTATCCGTATATTTCCGGGAATATAGTGCCGGTAGAACGTATTTCTTATCTTTCAAAGGGACAGAAAGAAATTGTGCTTGAAGTGGCAGAACTGCTACGGAATAATCTGGATAAGAAATATACCATAGAGGAACTGGCAAAGGGCTATGGCATAAGTGCTTCTGCCCTGAAGAAATATTTTGGACAGGTTTTTAATATGCCTATCTCAGAGTATGTACGGAAAGAACGGTTTGGTAAAGCTGCCAAATTGCTGGGTACTACGGATAAAAGTGTACAGGACATTGCTGCTCTATGCGGTTATCAGCATCAGGGAAAATTTGGTGTTGTATTTAAGGAAATGTACCAGATGACACCCTTAGAATACAGGCGGATTAGCAGGACAAATGGAGGAATGGAATTATTATGAGCAGATTATCAGAGATTCAGTCGGGGAAAATGGTTATAGTGAGAGAAATCATGGCAGACGACAGACTTATAAGCCGTACATCATCTATGGGGATTACGGGTGGAAGCACATTGGAAGTTATAAGAAATGAAAAGAAGCAGCCTATGCTTTTATTTTGCAGGGACACCATGGTTGCAATAAACCGAAAAGAATGTGAGAAGATATTTGTTGAAATGAAATAGAGAAGAGGTGAAGCTATGACAGAAAAAAATACAATTGCACTTTTAGGACAACCAAATTCGGGAAAGTCATCACTATTCAATATTTTGACGGGTTCAAAGCAGCATGTAGGTAACTGGCCGGGAAAAACAGTAGAACAGAAAGAAGGAGAATATACATATCAGGGTGAAAAATATCTTGTGGCGGATTTGCCGGGAAGCTACTCCCTGTCGGCAAACTCTGATGAAGAGGTAATTACAAAGGAGTACATAGCATCAGGAAAGGCAGATATGGTATGTATTTTTGCAGATGCCTCACAGCTTCAGAGAAGTCTTTATATGCTGGCAGATTTTGCGGGCTGCAGGGTACCTGCCATGCTGATTCTTAATATGATGGATGTGGCAGGACAGCAGGGAATAGAGATTGACGCAGATAAGCTTTCAAGGAAGCTGGGAATACCAGTACTGCCTTTTGTTGCAGTGGAGAAAAAAAGCTACAGCGCCTTCTATGAAGCTGTACAGCAGGTTTTAAGGGATAAACCGGTATTAAATGCTGAAAAACTGAAAACTCCAGATGAAAAATTCAAATGGATAGATGAACTTCTGGCTGATACGGTTAAGAGAGAAAAAAAGGAAAAGGAGCATCTGTCGAAATTTGACAGGTTAGCCACCAGCAGAAGATGGGGTAAATGGATTGCATTTGGAATCCTGTTTGTAATATTTGTAGTGGCAATGCTGCTGTCAGGTATTGTGTGCAGCATTGTAAATGTGGGCTGTAGTGCACTTTCCAGTGCCCTTAGAACCGGAATGACAGCAATCAATGTTCACACAGCTTTAATTTCATTGGTGTGCGATGTTCTGGTAAATGTACTATATTTTGCCAGCATGATGGCTTCCTTTGTTCTTGGAATTACCCTTGGTTTCAATATATTAGAACAGACCGGGTATCTTGCCAGAATATCCTTTGTGTTTGACGGAACTATGTCAAGGCTGGGGTTGCAGGGCAAGGCTGTAATGCCATTTTTTATGGGGCTTGGCTGCACC
>CAZLTS010000260.1:0-1896 GCA_964562495.1 uncultured Lachnospiraceae bacterium
ATAGGAACACCAGAGATACGGAACTTCGCCATTAAATCATCTGCATCCTGCAATGTATTTTCCGGGTTTAAATAAAATGGATCAGTAATAACACCATTCTCGGAACGCTTTACCTTATCAACCTCTTCCGCCTGCTGTTCTACAGACATATTCTTGTGGATAATACCGATACCACCCTGACGAGCCATGGCAATTGCCATTCTATGCTCTGTTACAGTGTCCATACCGGCACTCATCATAGGGATATTTAATTCAATCGTTTTTGTCAAATGCGTCTTCAGTGAAACCATGTTCGGGGTTACTTCTGAATACGTAGGTACTAATAATACGTCATCAAATGTGATTCCATCACCAATTATTGTTCCCATCTTCTGTTCTCCTTTTCATAAATTTTATCAAGTTTAGCAAATTTTCTTTGCAATGTCAACCCCCGTAGCCACTAGCAGTCTAAGAAAACTTTCTGTGGTGCAAACCGTTTAAAGGCTTCTGCCATCTTCTCATCCGGTTCCACGATGATTCTCTTTCGCACGCCGTCAAAGGTGCCACACAAAAACATACATCTCTCACCGGTTTGTGAAGAAACATCTGTTACTGCAACATCTGGATTCATAAAAGGCCGTACCTGAGGAGCCTCTTCATAAGCAGCCACTTCCACCTGGCTAAAATCCAGTGTCAGGAAATTCTTTCTGCTGCTCTGTCCTAAGATTCGGTCAATTCTTAGTTCACCATCTACAAATACATATTCATATTCCTTATTGGTCCATGAAAAAATCTTGTATTCTAAATAGCCGGCAAAGAATACCACAATCAGACAGTATGCACCTAACAGGGCAAATGTAAGAAATGATACAAGTACCAGTAAGGCACCAAGTATGCGGAATACGTAGCCCGTACTTCCAGTCTTAGTTGCCACCAGACACTCTACATATTGATTGTCCATGTTCTACCTCCATGCTTAATGCGTCTATTATAGCGAATTTCTTTTATCTCGTAAACACCTTTCACAAAATCTTTAATATTTAATATTTCAATTCAGCCATAACAATAGCTGGCAGGCTTCGGGTTGCTTGCAGACCAAGAGCCTGCCAGCTATTGTTATGAACAGAACGCCTGATTATGAGCAATCCGCTTGCGTAAGCAAATGGCGTGGACTGAACTGTCACAATATTACGCAAAAATGTCACCCTGTAGGTACTCCCCACAGGATGACATTCTATACGATTTATTTTAGTACATTCCACCAGGAGCTGCGCCCGCTGGTACAGCCGGAGCATCTTCCTTAATGTTTGCTACAACAGATTCTGTTGTTAATAATGTAGAGGCAACAGAGGTTGCATTCTGCAATGCACTTCTTGTAACCTTAGCAGGATCCAAGATACCTGCTTCTACCATGTTTACATACTCTTCCTTATAAGCATCAAAGCCAACGCCTACCTGAGATTCTCTAACCTTATTTACAATAACGGAGCCTTCCAGACCTGCATTCTGTGCAATGGTAAATAAAGGTGCTTCCAGTGCCTTTAAGATAATGCGTCCACCTGTTTTCTCGTCTCCATCTAAAGCATCTACCAGCTTAGCTACTTCTTTAGAAGCATGGATATAAGCGGAGCCACCACCAGAGATAATACCTTCTTCAACTGCTGCACGTGTTGCATTTAAAGCATCCTCCATACGCAGCTTGTTTTCCTTCATCTCTGTTTCTGTAGCAGCGCCAACGCGGATTACTGCAACACCGCCAGCCAGCTTAGCCAGTCTTTCCTGTAACTT
Source organism: uncultured Lachnospiraceae bacterium (assembly GCA_964562495.1). Lineage (GTDB taxonomy): Bacteria > Bacillota > Clostridia > Lachnospirales > Lachnospiraceae > CANQSA01. The sequence continues at coordinate 1,768 of CAZLTS010000260.1, forward strand.
CTCCTTATCAAATTCAGATGTAGTTTCTTCAATCTGTGCCTTAATCTGATTGGTTCTGGCAGCAATTGCATCCTTATCACCTAAACCATCAACGATAATGGTGTTCTCCTTCTGAACCTTAACAGACTT
>CAZLTS010000261.1:0-1894 GCA_964562495.1 uncultured Lachnospiraceae bacterium
GTCAGGGTATTGGCTTAACAGCTTATGGTCAGCGTGACCCGAAGCAGGAATACAAGATGGCAGCCTTTGATATGTTTGATGGTATGATTGCAGCCATTCGGGAGGATACCGTTAAGGCATTGATGCATCTTCGTCTGCAGCAGCCTAACATTGAACGGGAAGAGGTAGCGAAGCCAATCGGAACCAATAAGGATGATACCGTACAGCAGGGACCTAAGAAGCGTTCAGAGGATAAGGTATATCCCAATGACCCATGCCCATGTGGAAGTGGAAAGAAGTATAAGCACTGCTGTGGAAGAAAGTAGGTGATTGCGTGGTTGAATTAGACCAGTTTAAATTTAAATTAAACAGCTTTGAACCAGCGCTGCAGGAATTGAGGGATTCACTTTGACCTGACTGGTAAGGAAAGTCAGATTGCAGCTTTGGAGCAGGAAATGGAAGCTCAGAATTTCTGGGAAGATATGGAACATGCCCAGAAGGTAATGAAAGAGGTTAAGAATTTAAAAGATACGGTGGCTGTATTTTCTAGTCTGAATGAACAGTATGAAGATGCAGAAACCTTAATTGAAATGGGATACGAAGAAAATGATCCCCAGCTTCTTCCGGAAGTCGAGGAAGCGATTAATGCTTTTGAAAAACAGTTGGAGACTTTGCGAATCCAGACATTGTTATCTGGTGAGTATGATAGAAATAATGCGATTCTTAAGTTAAATGCTGGCGCAGGCGGTACAGAGTCCTGCGACTGGGTAAGTATGCTTTATCGTATGTATTGCCGTTGGGCAGAGCGTAAAGGCTTTACAGTGGAGACATTGGACTATCTGGACGGAGAAGAAGCCGGTATTAAGTCTGTTACACTACAGATTAACGGAGAAAATGCCTTTGGTTATTTGAAATCAGAAAGAGGTGTACACCGTCTTGTGCGGATTTCTCCTTTTAATGCGGCAGGCAAGCGGCAGACATCCTTTGCCTCCTGCGACGTTATGCCGGATATCGAGGAAGATTTAGATGTGGAAATTAATGATGATGATATTAGAGTCGACACCTATCGTTCCAGTGGAGCCGGCGGTCAGCATATTAACAAGACATCTTCGGCAGTGCGCATTACGCACCTGCCTACGAATATCGTAGTGCAGTGTCAGAATGAACGCTCTCAGCTGCAGAATAAGGACAAGGCTATGAAGATGTTGAAGGCAAAGCTGTATCTGTTAAAGAAGCAGGAAGAGGAAGAAAAACAGAAGGGCATTCGCGGCGAAGTAAAGGACATTGGCTGGGGCAACCAGATTCGTTCCTACGTTATGCAGCCGTATACTTTGGTGAAGGATCACAGAACCAATGAGGAAATTGGTAATGTTGGAGCTGTTTTAGATGGAAATATTGATCCTTTTATTAGTGCATATCTGAAGTGGAATGCGCTGAAAAATTAGGTGAAATTGCTGTAAGGCATTGACTAATTTTTAGAGTATGTTATAATAATTGTGAAAAAAAGCAATGGTGTTCTGCGCTTTTTTATCTAAAATGACGTGCGTTCGGTAGGTTTGTCCTACATGTAGCATAATAAATTTTTAGGAGGAATTTAGAAAAATGGCAAAATGGGTTTACTTATTTAAAGAAGGTAACGCATCCATGAGAAACCTATTAGGTGGTAAGGGCTGTAACTTAGCTGAGATGACAGGCTTAGGCATGCCGATTCCACAGGGTTTTACTGTAACAACTGAAGCTTGTACAGACTACTACAATCAGGGAAAGCAGATTTCACAGGAGATTCAGGATCAGATTTTTGAAGCTCTCTCATGGTTGGAAAAGGAGAATGGTAAGAAGTTCGGTGATACAGAAGATCCATTATTAGTTTCTGTTCGTTCCGGTGCCAGAGCATCCATGCCTGGTATGATGGATA
>CAZLTS010000262.1:0-1863 GCA_964562495.1 uncultured Lachnospiraceae bacterium
CAGATTGTCAATACTTTCTTTTTGCTTTTTATCTAATATTTTACCGATTTATAACCAATCTTTCCACGAAATGCAACGAAATCCTATTGCCCTACAATCCGCCCATTGTTAAGCTGCAAGCCACGATTTCCGTACCCCATTACCAACTCATCATGGGTTGCCACGAAAACAGTTTTTCCCTTTTTTACATACGCATCCAAATAGTCTGCTATGAGAATGGCTGTATCTTTATCAAGCCCAGTTGTTGGCTCATCTGCAATGAGAAGTTCCGGTTCTCCCAGTAATGCCCTTGCCAGAGATACCCGCTTCTGCTCACCTCCAGACAACTCATAGCCATAGCTTTGACTCAGATTCTTAATTTGCAGTGCTTCTAATAATTCCAACGCCCGTTCTTTTACCTGATTACGTTTTTCATCAGAATCCTTGCCTGTTCCTAAAAAATAAGGTGCCAGCACATTTTCTAAAACCGTATAACCCTTTAACAACACATTACTTTGAGGCACATAGCCAATAGTTTGATTATGCAGTGCTGACAAAGTCTTATCCCGTAACGCATATAGGTTCTTACCTTGAAAGATTACTTCACCGGTTGTTGGCTTTAAATACCCGCCTGCGATGGCAAGCAGTGTACTTTTTCCACTACCGGAAGCACCAGTAACTACGAAGAAATCCTGCTTGTGCAGGGAAAAATCAACCTCCTCTAACACAATACGGCTACCCTTCTTATATTGTTTTCCAATATTTCTTCCCTCTAACACATTAATCTCCTTCTTTTCTTAGTGCGGTATAAGGCTCCATGCTGCATACGTGTATGGCCGGGTAAACCGCTGCTGCCACGCCGATTAATACCACTGCTGCTACCACTGCCACACCTCCTGCAAGCAGTTGCCATACATTCGGACCGACATATGCCATAGCCAGCTTTAAACCAATATAATTTCCAAAAGGAATTACAAGCAGTGCTGCAATTGCACAGCCTAGGACTGCGCCTAACAGGCTGATTGCTACAGACTCTTTCATTAATAGGCCGGCCATTTTCCCTTTGGAAGCACCCAAAACCCGCAATATGGATATCTCCTGTTTTCTGGCATTTGCCGACGTAATAGAAATAATCAAAAGGATAAATAGAGACAATCCTATGACAATTCCCAGCACGATTCCGATAACATCATAGATGCCATTTAGATTAGAAGCCAGGCTGTCTGCCATTTCCTTGGGATATACAACAGCCACCTCCTCCGTTACCTGACTGTGGAGCTGCTTTAATATATCCTGGGTTTTATAGCCCTCCGCCACATTTAAAAAGACGGTAGAAATCAAATCTGTTTCCTTTTGGGAATCTAAAATGAATGCGCCTTTTTCCTCAGCATCTGATAAAATCTGATTTACGCTATCGAAGGTAAAATATACAGAGTTATCCATGCTGGTTCCTGTTTTTGCCATTTGCGCCGCTACTACATACTCTCTACCAAATAGCGTAATCGTATGCTCTTTAGACACAGACACACTGCTTCCAACAACAGCCATTTCTGCTGTCTGTTTACCAGTGTAACTATCTGAAATCCAAGGGCTTACCAGAAAATCCGTAGCCGGATCATAGAAAACGATTTCCACCTCACTACTACAGCAATCCGCCGCCATAGACTTAAAGTAAAATTGTGCTGTTGCTTCCTGTACCCCTTCCATTCCAGAAATGGTATCATAAACAGATTTGTCAAAATAGATATAACTGCGAGAGCCCTCTAACAGCACATCCTCTGCTGTATCAGAAGCCTCCTTCGGTACTACCATAAGATCTGCACCCAATCGTTTTTCCATATTCTCCATACCAGTTTGGAGGCTCTGTTTCATAACAAAGCCTCC
>CAZLTS010000263.1:0-1855 GCA_964562495.1 uncultured Lachnospiraceae bacterium
ATTCGGACGTGTGAAGTTCTTGCAGACCTTTGGAACAAGCGAGACTGGTATTACTCAGACTTCAAGCAAATCCTCTAACAGTACGTTCATTAAAATTGATGACCCTAATACAGAATATAAAGTCGTTGATGGTGAACTTTGGATTAGAAGTAAAACTCAGATTATGGGTTACCTGAATTCCTCAATGGAGCGTTTCACAGACGATGGCTGGTTCAAAACAGGAGATTTAGTGGAACAAGCCGAGGATGGATACATTAAGATTGTTGGTCGCAACAAGGAGCTTATTAACGTAGGCGGCGAGAAGGTATTGCCTTCTGAGGTAGAGTCTGTATTGTTTCAGATTCCTGACTTGATGGACTGTCTGGTATATGGTGAGCCGAATCCAATTACCGGTCAGACGGTAACAGCGAAGGTGTTGTTTAAGGATGCCATCAAAACATCAGAGGCAAAGAAGCGAGTTGTCTCCTTCTGCCAAGACAAGCTGGATAGATACAAAATCCCAGCCAAGGTAATCTTAATGTCAGAATCGGAATATTCAGAAAGATTTAAGAAAAAACGTATATAATAATATTAATTCGAACATAGAATGCTTTTTAATTCACTAGAGTTCCTGTTGTTCTTCCCTATTGTGGCAATCATTTACTTTGCCATCCCGAAGAACAACTTGAGGAACTACTTTCTACTTGTCGCCAGTTATTATTTTTATATGTGCTGGAGGCCAGAATATGCACTGTTGCTTCTCACAAGTACGGGTATAACTTACGTGGCTGCAAACCTGATGAACAGAGCCAGAAATTTTAAGCAGCTCTATCTGTGGGGATGCATAATTGTAAATCTCCTCATACTATTCTTCTTCAAATATTATAACTTCGCAGCAGAAAATATCACCTCACTGATGCAATTGTTTGGGATACAGATGCACATCCCGGAGATGAACGTTCTGCTTCCTGTAGGTATTTCATTCTATATTTTCCAAGCATTAGGGTATACCATTGATGTTTACAGAGGTGACATAGAACCTGAGAAGAATTTCTTCAACTACGCCTTGTTCGTAAGCTTCTTCCCTCAGCTGGTGGCCGGTCCGATTGAACGCAGTACCAACATACTTCCTCAGTTCAGAACGAAACACAAGTTTGATGGGGACATGGCTATAAGTGGTATAAATCTTATGCTGTGGGGATACTTCTTAAAGCTGGTAATTGCGGATCGCTGTGCTATATACGTAGATTCTGTCTATAACAACATGGCGGTTCAAAATGGCAGTTCTAGCTTGTTGGCAAGTATGCTGTTCTGTTTTCAGTTATATGGCGACTTCGCCGGATATAGCTATATCGCAGTAGGATGTGCTCGTGTGATGGGATTTAATCTGATGTTCAACTTCCGTCATCCTTACTTCTTTTCAACATCAGTACAGGATTTTTGGAAGCGCAATCACATTTCATTGACAACGTGGTTTATGGACTACCTCTACTATCCTATGGTTGGTAGCAGCATTAAAATTTGGTGGTGGGCATTTTGCATCTTTATAACCTTCTTCGTAAGTGGCTTCTGGCACGGAGCAGCGTGGACATACGTGATGAGCTTTACAATATTTGGTATTTACCAGGTGGCCTGTACACTGAAAGAGCGTCCGCAGAAACGATTTGAGAAGAAATATGGATTGAAAAATAAGGAATGGTGGCTTTGGCTGAATCGTATCATTACATTCTTCCTTGTGATGATAGCACTGGTATTCTTTAGGGCAAACACGCTGGAAGATGGTTTAAACTGTGTAAGGAACATCTTCACCGGAGTATACACTGTTCCTCCTGTAGAATTAGGGCTTATATGTCGAATAGCATTAGGTATTTTCGTA
>CAZLTS010000264.1:0-1845 GCA_964562495.1 uncultured Lachnospiraceae bacterium
AGCACCTGCCGTTCAACAACAGATGCTCTCGATCAATTATTTTAGTGTCTTAGAGCGAAAGTTCTTCTCCTAGAAAAATCCCCACCAGTTTTTACGCTGATGGGGTAACGAATGAAAATCAATAAGTCCTTACTTATTGCTGAATTTTTCCGGCAGACTGAAGAATGTTGACCTCAACTAATTCATCATCGCTGCGCGTATTGCTTATTGTTCGGTAAATCTGTAGCGTAGCCTGTCGTTCTGTCGTAGCAGGGTTAGGATCAACAGATATGTATATTTTTGTACATTCTCCACTGCCCGTTTCGGTATTTGCCCGAACCCAGTCCGGCTGATCTTTGAATGCTAAGGACCACCTTCCCTGAGATGCAATTTTCAAGCTTTTTGTACCACTGCCGTTGTCAAATATAAGATTTCCTGTATCTACACCTAAAAGAGGCGGCATATTTAAGGTAACCACAAAACTATTGCAATTATTTGGATTGTTGCCTGGGATGTCTTTCGGACTCTGTGAGCCAGTATATCGGCTGATAGTATTCATAATTCCAATCTGGAAATTAGATGTAAAAGATTTGTAGGTTTCTCTGTTTTTTGTATCAAATCTCCATACCCATGAATTAACCGGTGAGAATGTGGAGTGGGCAAGAGCTGCCGGATCATTCAAATACTGCCATTTGCCTGCAGCCCTATTTTGAGTTGCACGTTTAAAGCTATATTGCCATTCTGCAGAGGCACTGTTAATGTTCAGAGAGTCTCCTTGGCCGGTACAATCCTGAACCTGAAATGAATAGGAGTCCGTGAAACCTATATTGCCTGAAAAAGAAGCCGTCCCTTTCAATGCACTTGTACCGCCTTCGAATCCCGCAGTGCCGTTGACAGAAACATTTTCCGAGATGGTATAAGTCGTTACATTATTTATCGCTTGAGGCGCTACATAAACTAAATCTGCATCTACTTGTCTGTCATTCGTCGGAAAATAATTTTGCATCTTGTAATAATCTATGTAATTTAAGCATACATCGCCTTCCCCTACATACCAGGATTCCCCATTTACCTTTATTCTTGTATGTGCCCAGTGTTTATCGTAACCCGGTCCACCATTTAGGATTCCATGCTGCTGGATAAAGAACCAATCCTCACCCCCATCAGAGTCTGTTCCCACAAACTGATGACATGATACCATATAGTAGGTTAAGGAACAGGGTTTACCTAGCAGAGTAAAACTCTTTGTAACCAGATGCTGTTTTGCTATATGAGCCAGATTATCTTCTGAATCAGAGCTTAATTCTAATGCTTTACAGGCGTCGCTTTTAAGCACCTGTTTTGTCCGTGCATTGGGGATATACTTGTCCTTTAGAAAATTTACAATATTATCTGCCAGTTCGGTTGCAGTTGTTGCCTGTGCCTCCAACACACAGCGTATACTATCATTTTCCAATTTAAGGCCGAATAGACTATAATCCTTATTTCCATCGGCAGAAACACAGTAGTTTCGTTTCTCTAATTTTTTATAAACTGTATTAACAGCCTTGTTTGTAGGATTAACCAGAACAATGTGCTGGTTGGACTCATACTGCTTTTTAAGTCGTTCCAAAACGGCGTCTTCCAGTTCTATCGAACCGTCACACATGATAATAACAGGTGCATCTAAGACTTCTTCTGTGTCGAGCGAAAAGTCTTTTATTACAATCTTTGCACATAATCGTTCTGCTACGTCAATCAAGACTTCTTCTGAGATGTCTTCTTTTGCTTTTAGCACATTGTTAATGTAAAATTTTTTCTCTACCATTTCTATTCCTCGTATAATAAGTGTATAACCAATAGAAATGAATGGTTATGCACTTATTC
>CAZLTS010000265.1:0-1839 GCA_964562495.1 uncultured Lachnospiraceae bacterium
CCATAAAACCGAGAGACTTTCTATGTACTCTTCTCGCGATAGTTTACCTCTTCCCGCCTGGTCTAGTTTTGCAAAAGCCATTAATAAATATTTACCATTTGCTATAACTTTTCCAGATTCATACCTATCCTTACCGGCATATTTTGATTTACCCTTAGGTTTAATATTTGATGAGTTAATTAGCTGTTGTATGTCCAGTGAATCGTTAGCAATCAAATATTGTCCACATACAGACCTAGGATTAATGTCTGCCGTTGCTAGTCCGACACTTGTAGTAAAACATTCGTCAAACGGAATTACAATCTTACAATCCTTTTGCTTAAATAAATCACCATACCTTATCAGAATAGAGTAATTATTGCCCTTGATGTAAACTTTCCTTCTCAAAATTTGATATATGGCATTACCTATCAAAGATAATACTAAAATGCACAAGAAGACTATAGCTCTATTTATTATGACATTAATTGCTTCCGACAATAAAGTAAATATAATGCAAATCTTAAACATATCTTCCGGTACAAACATAAATACAAAAGATATTATACTGACTGCCCATGCAACACTTCTTTTTATGTACTTACTCAAATCCAAGCTCCTTTTTTAACGGTTCATAATCTCCAACTTTATTTCCACAAGCGTTCCTTTTCCAAAATGGTCTGGCAATGTCCTCATAGCCATCCATATATGACGGCAACCAAGAAGATTCATTTCTTAAAGAATTATACACAATAATAATTTTCTTACCTGCTTTCTTAGCCTGCTCAAATTCATGACGAAGATATGAATACGAATTGATGCTTCCAACATTATCAGAGCCGGCACTCACCGTTGACTGCACCTTACAATTTTTCCTTCCATTAGCATTCTGCTTATAAGGTGTACATGAGCTTTCAGACTGTGTGCTCCCATTTCTATTACAGCTGCTTCCAGCTGTTCTACTGGCCGTTTTATCACCAACAACGAAAATAACCGCTGAAGATGCATTGATCTGTCTGTTAAACTCACTCTTCAAATCGCAAGGTCGGCAATCTGGGTCGTCAGATACACTACCTGACACAACCTTAGCCATATCAATAAAATCTACTTTATGGTAATCATCAGTTCCCCATGTATTAAGAACTTCCACAACATCTCTATCACCGCTATCTTCAGAATAGTCTGCACTAATGTATACTTGCTTACTCATATATTTCTTCTCCTTTATGTATTTTATTTATTCTACCCCCAACGCCTTAAACACTGCATCTTCTGCACTCTGGTATGGTATAAGCTGAAATGCGCTCATTAAATCCGGTGGAACTGTTGCAAAATCAACCATAGATGTTGCTGGAATAAGCACTTTCTTGGCTCCACTGTCTAAGCATACCTGCAAGGCATTTGCCAACTCATCCACCTTAATCATCGTACCACTGATACTTATCTCACCCATGATTGCCATAGAACTCAGTACTGGTCTTCCCAAAGCGATAGAGCAAAGCGCAATCAATGATGGAAGTGCCAGTTTGCCGGTCATACCAATTCCCTGCAAATCTTGGTAATTGATAATATAATCCTTTGAGGTCGTGCTGATACTTCCACTGATTCTGTTTCCATTTGCCTTCAGATAACTGAAAGCAGTATTGGAAGCTTCTTTCGCATCTCGATCAGATCCAAGACCGGTTCTTTCAAACTTACCAGTTCCCGGCAGCATCTGGCTTTCTAAACGGAATACTCCAATCATCCCTGACTTACCTCTGGACACTGTGTAAACCTGTCCCGGATTACATATACCCTCAGGAATCAGCTTACCACCTCCCTGCTCTGGCACAGATACATAATGCTCTGACATATCTTCCA
>CAZLTS010000266.1:0-1821 GCA_964562495.1 uncultured Lachnospiraceae bacterium
GTTGCCATATTTTAATCTCCATTCCACAGACGCTTGTCGTCGATTTTATTTAACAATTAATCTGATACAACTTCATGGCATTCTTCTTGGTAATCTCAATTACCTCTCTTGGTGCCATGTTCTTAATACTTGCAATTTCATTTACTACATAAGTCAGGTTTAAAGATGAATTTCGCTTACCTCGCAGCGGCTCAGGGGACAGATATGGAGCATCGGTTTCAATCACCATCTGCTCTATAGGCATATACGCCACCACATCTTTTATTTTTCTGGCATTCTTAAAAGTTAGTGTGCCACCAATACCCAGATATAGTCCCATATCTAAATATTCCTTCGCCATCTCCACACTGTAAGAGAAGCAATGAATCACACCGCCCATCTCACCTACATTGTTTTCCTTTACAATACGAAGGGTATCCTCAGCAGCTTCTCTAGAATGAATGCTTACCGGCAATTCATTTTCTCTTGCCAAATCCAGTTGCTTTTCAAACCACTGCTTCTGATTCTCTTTCTCACTCTCACTCTTACACCAGTAATAATCCAGACCAATTTCGCCCACCGCTACAATCTTCGGTGTATTAATATTCTGGCTTAACCAGTATAAATGATTCTCATCCAGCTTCGATACCTCTGTGGGATGAAAACCCAGTGTACCATATACAAAGGGAAATCGTTTGATTAATCCAAGTGTTTCCCTACATCCTTCCATAGATGCACCTACATTAACGATATAGCCCACTCCCAGAGATTCCATAGAATCCAAAAGTGCTTCTCTGTCTTCATCAAATGCTTCATCATCATAATGTGCATGACTGTCAAATATCATATCGATTTCCTCCTTTGTATTGTACATCTGGTTATTAGCAGATTTCTGAGCCTGCAATAATATCTTTATCTACTGTCAATACAGACAATGTACCTTCTTCATCGCTGGCTGCCAGAATCATACCCTCTGACAAGATACCGCATAACTTCACCGGCTTCAAATTCGTAATCACTGCCACCTTCTTGCCAACCATATCCTCTGGCTTATAGTGCTGTGCAATTCCAGACACAATCTGTCTTACCTCATCACCTACGCGAATCTGAGACACCAACAGCTTCTTCGCCTTCTTGACCGGTTCACACTGCAGTACTTCACCTACACGAATCTGTACTTTATCGAAGTCATCTATGGTAATCTCTTCCTTAGGTTCTACCTGAGGATATTTTACCTCCGGCTGTGCATTCTTACTCTGAATCTCTTCTGCCTTGGCTAAAACTTCATTGATATCCAGTCTTGCAAACAGAATCTCCGGCTTATCTGTTACCTGATTTCCAGATGGATACAGTCCATACTGTTCCATCTCCTCCAAAGTACGAAGTGGTGCATGAATCTGTGCTAAAATCTTCGCTGATGTCTCCGGCATAAAGGATTCTAACAGGCTTGCGCCAATGGTAATACATTCAATCAGATTATAAAGTACTGTTTCCAGTCTCTCCTTCTTTCCTTCATCCTTAGCCAATGCCCATGGCATCGTTTCATCAATATATTTATTGCAGCGCTTAAACAGTGCTGAAATCTCTGTAATGGCATCTGCTACACGCAGCTTGTCCATCTTCTCTACAACCTTCTTCGGTGTCTCTAAGGCAACTGCCTTAAGCTCATCATCTACAGGTTCTGTAACACCTGCATTATTTACTACACCACCAAAGTATTTGTTTGACATAGAAATGGTACGATTTACAAGATTACCTATGGTGTTTGCCAAATCTGCATTCACACGTTCTACCATTAATTCCCAGCTGATTACACCGTCATTTTCAAAAGGCATTTCATGT
>CAZLTS010000267.1:0-1767 GCA_964562495.1 uncultured Lachnospiraceae bacterium
GAAAGGTGCATATACTGGAGAGATTTCTCCTGCTATGTTAGTAGATGCGGGTGTAAAATACGTGGTCATTGGACATTCTGAGAGAAGGGAGTATTTTGCTGAAACAGATGATACTGTCAATAAAAAAGTATTGAAGGCTTTAGAGCATGGAATTACTCCCATTATCTGCTGTGGTGAATCCTTAACCCAGAGAGAACAGGGGGTTACGATTGACTGGATTCGTCAGCAGATTAAGATTGCTTTTGTCGGTGTAACAGCAGCTCAGGCAGCTACTACTGTTATTGCATATGAGCCAATTTGGGCAATTGGAACGGGAAAGGTTGCGACTAAAGAACAGGCACAGGAGGTTTGTGCTGCAATTCGTGCTTGCATTGCAGAAGTTTATGACCAAGCTACAGCAGATGCAATCCGTATCCAGTACGGTGGAAGCGTATCCGCTGACAGTGCTCCAGAATTATTTGCAATGCCAGATATCGATGGTGGATTAGTTGGCGGAGCATCTTTAAAGCCTGATTTTGGGAAGATTGTCAACTATAATAAATAATAGAGTCTCAAGGTTGGAAGTTACTGTGCAGGTAACATATTTTTAGAGCACGAGTAAGTTCTTTGTCTTGAGTAAAAACGGTCGTCATGTCAATACTATTCTATGATATTGACGACTGTTTTTTGAGTGAATGGAAATAATAAGAAATAGTAGGAGTATAACATGAAAAAAAAGCCTGTTGTATTAATGATTTTAGATGGATATGGTTTAAGTGATAAAACCGAAGCGAATGCGGTAGCATTGGCTAAAACACCTGTGATGGATGAGCTGATGGCAACCTGTCCCTTTGTAAAAGGAGAGGCAAGTGGTCTGGCAGTAGGATTACCAGAAGGACAGATGGGTAATTCAGAAGTAGGACACCTGAATATGGGTGCTGGAAGAATCGTTTATCAGGAATTAACTCGTATTACGAAAGAAATTCAGGAGGGAACTTTCTTCGAGAACGAAGTATTATTACAGGCAATGGATAATTGCAAAAAGAATCATTCCGCCCTGCACTTATATGGATTACTATCAGATGGTGGTGTACACAGTCATAACACTCATCTATATGCTTTATTAGAGATGGCAAAACGCAACGGCTTAGAAAAGGTCTATGTACATTGCTTTTTGGATGGTCGTGATACCCCTCCTGCCTCTGGAAAAACATATGTTGAAGCTTTAGAGCAGAAGATGCAGGAAATTGGCGTAGGTAAAATTGCAACCGTTATGGGAAGATATTATGCAATGGACCGAGATAACCGTTGGGAACGCACGGAATTGGCTTATAATGCGATGACACAGGGCAAAGGCATCGCACAGACTTCAGCAGTAGAAGGTGTACAGGCTTCTTATGACGATGGAAAGACAGATGAATTTGTATTACCAATGATTATCACTGAAGATGGAAAGCCAGTAGCAAAGGTAGAAGAAAAAGACAGCATTATTTTCTTTAACTTCCGTCCAGACCGTGCAAGACAGATTACCAGAGCATTTTGTGCAGATGAATTTAATGGATTTGACAGAGGAAACCGCATGGATATTACCTATGTATGTTTTACAGAATATGATGTAACGATTCCAAATAAATCCATTGCATTTAAGAAAGTAGCGATTACGAATACCTTTGGCGAAATTTTAGCCGCACACGGTATGAAACAGGCCAGAATCGCTGAAACAGAAAAATATGTACATGTAACCTTCTTCTTCAACGGTGGTGTAGAAGAACCAAATCAAGGCGAAGA
>CAZLTS010000268.1:0-1754 GCA_964562495.1 uncultured Lachnospiraceae bacterium
CGACAGAGCAGGAATATCAGGCACTTTTCGATGAGTATGCGGACAGCACTATCATCCATTTTGCATATGGCGCATCAGACGGATGTCTGAATGAAATACAAGATTAAATGAACATATTCCGCTTACTGAAAGCAAGCATTTTTCCATTCCCCTGCTGGAGGCTCATACAGAGCCTTCAGCTTATAAACTTCCTATACTACTTATCGTAGTTCCTTGGATCTGAAATATAATCGGCGGATTTTAGCCAGTCAAACCAGGCACGCTGCCATTTTTTGGCATATGCTTCATTTAGTTTCTTTTCTCTATCGTACTGTGTGAGCAGTTGTTTGTATTCGTTGCTTCGGACGAATTTTTTCCACTCCCTTTTCTTTTGCCGATAGATGGATTTGTCCTTATTAAAAACGACCAGCTCATCAAAGGAATCCTTTGCCAGAATTTTGAAGAATATAACCCCAAAAATGCAGACTGCCAAAAGGCTGATGCCAATCATATAGTAAACCATGCCATGATCGCTTATGAGAATCAGAAGTTCATAGGCTACCCATGGAATTTCTTTTATTGTTTCCCATATCCACCAAATCCCTGGGGCATCCTCATTGATAACAAGATGATAGAGCCAATCGCACTCGCCATGTCCAATATGTAATACCAGTAAAACAAGAAGGGAGTAAATGATATAGAGAGTGGCAAGGATTCCTGTAAGGAGACCAAGCAGGCCGTTTTTTGTCCCGCCTTTTATTTTTTTATAAGCATCGTTCATTTTGGTTATAAGTGCAGATTCTTTTTGTTGGGCAGCAGTGTACTCTTCCGATGGAATATAGTTGTAATAATAGTTGAATTCTCGGTGTTTTTTGGAACGAGTGATCTTGTGTCCACCATGTACCGTGAAATCCGATCCAAAAAAATCCAGAGGGAATTCGTATGTTCTACTACTAGACTCGAAATGAATTGTTAAACCGGCATCGTCATCGCCCCATGAATCGATGACACCGTTATGTTCAATAATATAGTCCTGCATCGCCGTCGCAACACTGGCTCTGACTACTTTTTGCCACTTATTTATTTCGCTGCAGATATCACTTTCTTCAAATGCGGATGCATTTCTATACACTATCTGAGCACTTTTCCCTCTTCGTGCATCGTGTGTAATGGAATGATATTCGCTATGATACGCACTGTGGAACCCCTTTTCATGCCACGTTTTTAAGTATTCATCCAGAGTAGCTGGTGCGTGTTCCGGAAATTTTAGTGGTGGTAATTGCTGAGTGCCTTTACTGGATTGCTCTTTCATTTCCTGCCCCCCTAAATTCAAAATATATGTCAAATTATATAATATTAAGATTGGATTGTAAATAAAATTCTGACAACGAAGATTTATTTGGGATATTGCGGTTAGCGGATTTTTCACTATCTTAGGATAGCCATGTTTAAAGAGGAAGATGTTTTTTGTAACAGAACATGTTATAATGGACATAACGATAACAGGAATTTATGGAGGTGCTTATGAAACGAGAATTAGGGAGTAAAAAGTGTATATACGGGTGCATTTTTTTGAGTGTGTTGACGTTGGTTGGTTGTGGGTCTGCAACGGATGTGCCTGACACAGATGCAGCGTCTGTTGATCTGCCCAGCCAGAGTGCTTCTGCATCAGAAACCTCAGGCATAGAAACCTCAGATATAGAAACCTCAGATACAACAGATTATGACAGCCAGTTACAGCTTATTGCCGATAATGCAGCAGTATGGATGGGGGA
>CAZLTS010000269.1:0-1752 GCA_964562495.1 uncultured Lachnospiraceae bacterium
AATGATGCGCAAAAAAAATATTACTTTAAATGAAAAAAAAGTACAGGGAAATGAGCATGTAGAAGAAAACGATGTGGTTACACTGTGGCTGGCGGATGATACAATTGCAGGCTTTTGCCAAAAAAGTGGTGCAAATATGACCGAATATATTCGGGCGAAGACGTTACTTCCTGATAAGTTTCCTGTGGTGTATGAAGACGAATCGGTACTGATTTTAAATAAACCGGCAGGCATTTTAAGCCAGAAGGCAGAGCAGGCAGATGCCTCCATGAACGAGGCAATGTTAGGTTATTTGTATGAAACTGGGAAAATAACGTCACAATCTATAGAACGGTTTAAACCGGGCATCTGTAACCGCTTAGACCGAAATACCAGTGGTTTGTTGTTATGTGGTCTTACCTTACCGGCTTCTCAGTGCTTAAATGAAATCATTGCCAAACGACGGGTAAGAAAGTTTTATTATGCTGTTGTAGATGGCATATTGACCGGAACAAAACACATTTCTGGTTTTCTTTATAAAGATGAGAAAACAAATCAGGTTACTGTAACTGCTGCCTGTGAGAATCCTTTGGCAAAGCCCATAGAAACTGTATATCGTACCTTGCAAACTGCCAATGGCGTTACGTTACTAGAGGTGGAGTTGGTAACCGGTCGTTCCCACCAGATTCGCGCACATCTGGCAAGCATTGGGCATCCCATTATTGGGGATTATAAGTATGGAAATAAAAAGATAAATGAGGCTTATAAGAAGTCTTATGGTATTTCCAGCCAATTGTTACACGCCTATAAGCTTGTGTTTCCAGAGGTACTGCCTAAGCTGCCCAAGCTGGAGGGAAAAGTAATACAAACCGATTTACCATCTGAGATGGCAGTGATTATGAAAGACGAAGGATTTTAATTATGGCAACCTGGAATACGCGTGGACTAAGAGGCTCCACCTTAGAAGATTTAATTAATTTGTCCAATGAAAAATATAAGGAGCAGGGACTGGCATTGATTCAGAAGATACCCACTCCCATTAAGCCCATTCAGATTGACCAGAAAACCAGGCATATTACGCTTGCTTATTTTGACCAGAAAAGTACGGTAGATTATATTGGCGCAGTGCAGGGGATTCCTGTATGCTTTGATGCCAAGGAATGTGCCAAGGATACTTTCCCTATTATGAATATTCACGAACATCAGGTGGAATTTATGCGGCAGTTTGAAGCACAGGGCGGCATTGCATTTATTGTGGTTTTTTATTCCCACAGGAACTGGGCATATTATATGCCATTTTCCATGATTGATAAGTACTTTACCCGCAGCAAAGAGGGTGGAAGAAAAAGCATTACATGGGAAGAAATGCAGGAGGCATATATCATTCATCCAGGTCCGGGTGTCCCCATTCATTATCTGGAGGCACTGCAGCAGGATTTGGAAGAAAGAGGTTGACAAAGAAAGTACTTTATATTACAATCACATTTATTGTGATAATGTAGTAGCGTGATAACACGTTACTATGCTAAAGTGAAAGGATAGAAAAATATGGATATTAGTTTACTACATACCCCGGAGGGCGTTCGGGATATTTATGATGGAGAATGCAGACGGAAGCTATATACACAGGCGCAGATTTCAAAAACCTTTGCGCAGTATGGCTACCAGCCCTTAGAAACACCTACCTTTGAATTTTTTGATATATTCAATAAAGAAGGTGGTAGTGTTGCTTCTAATAATATGTATAAGTTTTTTGACCGGGAAGGCAATACT
>CAZLTS010000270.1:0-1750 GCA_964562495.1 uncultured Lachnospiraceae bacterium
AAGCCCTGCTGTAGTGTTTGCAGGCTGGACACTGACATCCCTCCTCAATAGGACGGTCATCTGTTTTGTATTTTTCATTGAATAAATTCAATTTTCCTGCATTTGTATACACGTGTCCATGTCTTCCATTTCTAGAAGGATAAACACAATCGAAGAAATCCACACCTCGGTCAACAGCTTCTAATATATTAGCCGGTGTTCCCACTCCCATAAGATAGGTGGGCTTGTTCTGTGGCAGATAAGGCACTGTAGCATCTAAGATGCGATACATTTCTTCATGGGTTTCTCCCACTGCCAGACCACCGATGGCATAACCGTCTAAATCCAAGTCTGCGATTTCTTTGGCATGTTCAATACGGATATCCTCATAGACTCCGCCCTGATTAATTCCAAATAACATCTGGTGCTTATTTATGGTATCCGGCAGACTGTTTAAACGGTTCATTTCCGCTTTACAGCGCTTTAGCCATCTGGTGGTGCGGTCTACTGAATTACGCACATATTCCCACGAAGAAGGATTGGGAATGCATTCATCAAAAGCCATCGCAATGGTTGACGCCAGATTGGACTGAATCTGCATACTCTCCTCTGGTCCCATAAAAATTTTCTTGCCATCTATATGAGAGTTAAAATAAACGCCCTCTTCCTTAATCTTCCTTAAGCCTGCCAGTGAAAACACCTGAAAGCCACCGGAATCCGTTAAAATGGGCTTGTCCCAGTGCATGAACTTATGTAATCCACCCATTTGTTTAATCAAATCATCTCCCGGTCTGACGTGCAAATGATATGTATTAGACAATTCCACCTGTGTTTTAATCGTCTGCAAATCGTCTGTAGAAACAGCACCTTTAATGGCTGCCGCTGTACCCACATTCATAAAAACTGGTGTCTGAATGGTTCCATGCACCGTTTCTAACTGCCCCCGCTTTGCTTTTCCGTCTGTTGTTAATAACTGATACATTCTATTCCTCATTACTCACTTTCTAAATTCTGGAATGTTTTGCAATCATAAGCATATCCAATATGGTAATGGCAGTCATAGCTTCTACAACTACCACGGCCCGAGGTACAATAATGGGATCATGACGTCCCTTAATCTGTACCGTAATATTTTCTCCTGCCTTATTTACTGTCTGCTGAGGAGAGAAAATAGATGGCGTGGGTTTCACAGCTGCCCGCAGGACAATATCGGTTCCATCACTAATGCCGCCCATAATACCACCGGCATGATTTGAGGTCTTAGTTACGTGTCCATCCTGCATAGCAAAGCCATCATTGTCGGTAGAGCCAAAAGACTGTGCTGCTGCAAAACCATCACCGATTTCAAAGCCCTTCACTGCACCAATGGACATAATAGCTTTGGCCAGATTGGCATCCAGTTTCTCAAATACCGGTTCTCCTACACCTGCCGGAACACCCTTGGCTACACACTCTATAATACCGCCTACAGAATCTAATGCCTTCATCCGTTCCTCCAGCAAAGCTTCTGCCTGTTTTGCCGCTTGGGCATCCGGCATATACAACGCATTGTTCCACATTTCTTCCAAGTCCAGCCTACCTGCATCAATTGCCACATTACCAATGGATTTCGTATATGCCCGCACAGTAATACCATAATGCTTTAGCACCTGGGCTGCCACTGCACCGGCTGCTACTCTGCCAATAGTTTCCCGACCAGAGGAACGACCGCCGCCCCGGTAATCCCGGAAGCCATACTTCATATCGAACGTATAATCTGCATGTCCCGGTC
>CAZLTS010000271.1:0-1740 GCA_964562495.1 uncultured Lachnospiraceae bacterium
ACCATATGCGCAGAAAATGTACTTAAATTCTGCTCAATACTCTGCTCGTCACCAATATCTGCATAGACCTCATCAAAAACGCACAGTGTAGAACCCTGAAATGCAGGAATATGAAGTCCCGACTGTCCCATTAACGTAAGAAGACCTACCGTCTTTAAGGACACCGTTTTACCACCAGTATTTGGTCCGGTTACAATAAGCAGGTTAAACGTCTCCCCTAACCGTACATCAATAGGCACTACACGCTTGGCATCTAACAGAGGATGCCTTGCCTCTTTTAGAGAAAGCTTCTTTTCCTGATTAAATACCGGTTCACTGCAATTTAATTTCTTAGATAACGATGCCTTGGCAAAAACGAAATCCAAATGCGTCAATACCTTCTGATTGGTTTCCAGCACCTCTATATAGGCACCCGCCTTGGCACTTAAATCTGCCAAAATCACTTCGATTTCTTCCTGTTCCTTAACTGCCAGCTCCTTTAACGTATTATTTAGCTTCACAACAACCATAGGCTCTACGAATACAGTAGCTCCCGTAGATGACTGGTCGTGAATCATACCCGGCATCTGGGAACGGTATTCCTGCTTTACCGGAATACAGTAACGGCCATTACGCATGGTAATCAGCGAATCCTGCAAATAAGTTCTGGTTGTACTATTGCTAATCAGATTGGTAAGCTGCGTATGAATCTGTGCATTGGTATTGGCAATGGTTCTTCGAATGTGCCGCAGATTCCCACTGGCATCATCTGCAATCTCCTCCGGAGAAATAATACATCGGTCAATCTCCTTCGCCAACAAGGTTAACGGCTCCAAGGCTGCAAAGTAGCCGGACAAGCTGTCTCCCTGTACCTCCACTTCTTCCTCCTCGTCACCATTCTCCTCCGGCTCAGACATCTGGTCTTCGTAACTGCCCCGGGAGAAGTTCTTAACCCGCAAGGTACATACAAGCAAATCCCGGATCGTTAAAAGCTCACCTGCTCCTAAGGTCGAGCCCACCTGCAGCCGCTTCAAACTGGCAGATACATCTCCCAGACCTGCAAAAGACAAACTTCCCTGCTTCCAGATTCGATTTAAAGCATGAGTCGTCTCCTGCTGTGCCTGCTTAATCTCAGCTAAGTTTGATACCGGAAGCAACGCCCTGCACTTCTCCTTACCCAACTGGGAAGTTGCCTGGTCACACAACAGGTCAATGATTTTATTATATTCCAGAGTTTTTAATACTTTCTTATTCAAATTCTTCCTCATTTCTAAGCAACTTGTTACTCCACTAAGGTTGCATATACTTTCATTTTACATTATAATAAGAAAAACATCAAGTTTCCCATGAAAATAAGTGTTGGAGGGTATTATGGTTGCTAAACAGAAGGTATTGATTGTAGATGATGATGAAAACATTGCCGAATTAATTTCCTTATACTTAACGAAGGAATGTTTCCAAACCAAAATTGTAGCAGATGGTGAAGCGGCACTGGCCGCCTTTAACACCTTTTTGCCAGACGTTATTTTACTGGATCTTATGCTTCCGGGCATAGACGGCTATGCAGTATGCCGGGAGCTTCGTAAGACCTCCCGCGTCTCCATTATGATGTTATCTGCCAAAGGTGAAGTCTTTGATAAGGTACTGGGGCTGGAGCTGGGTGCTGACGACTATATGATTAAGCCCTTTGACACCAAGGAACTGGTTGCCAGAGTGAAAGCACTTCTTCGCCGTTCCAAACAGTCTATTCCTGTGGAGCCA
>CAZLTS010000272.1:0-1739 GCA_964562495.1 uncultured Lachnospiraceae bacterium
TCCGGTGTGATATCTGTCAGTGTTTTTACCGCAACAATATTTTTTGATCTGCGAATGGCATCTCTGATTGTAACAAGACCATCATATTTGTAGTCATAGTTATTGACAGCCCGCCCATTTGCATACGTATACGGTTCATCCATTACAGTAGTTGCCAGGGTATAACCGCCTTCTTCTAAAGCAGCAGAATATGCAGCCAGTGGTTTAAATGTGGAACCAGGCTGTCTTGTTACTGCTGTGGCACGGTTCAATGTCTTGCTGGCTGATTTGTCGCCTCTTCCGCCTACCAGGGCTTTTACCTGTCCGGTAGACTGGTCAATAACAGTAACGGATGCCTGAGGCTCCGGTATAAACGTAATGGTTTCTCCAAGAACGGTTCCGCCTCCGTCCTGAAGCATAGCTTCCTTATACTCGTCCACAGCCGCCTGTGCACTTTCCTCACTGCTGTAGTTAATGGAATACTCACTGTTTCCGGTTTTCTCTTTATAGTAGCGTTGCATGGTCTGCTGACTGTAATTGTCCATAGAACCATCTTCCCGCTCAATGGTCAGTCTGTAGTCAACAGAAACCTTTGCAGCCTCTGAATAGTTGGAATTGTTATTTACTTCCTCATCGCAAACTGCCTGAACCGTAGAATCCTGCGTGGAATAGATGGTCAATCCTCCGCTGTACAGTGCAGTATATGCCTCCTCTTCGGAATATCCCAGTTCTTCCTGTAAATCCGAAAGCACCTGGTCTGTCAATGCATCTACAAAATAGGAAGTAACATTCTGACTGCTTTCCTTTACTTGTACATCCACAGTTTGTATCCGCTCATATACGTCGTCTGCCACAGCTTCCTCATACTGTGTCTTTGTGATATACCCCTGCTCCAGCATATCGTCCAGTACCTTCTGACGTCGTTCCATATTATCTTCCGGATTGGTAATTGGATTGTATTTGCTGGGATTTTGTGTAATGGCTGCTAAAACAGCACATTCTGAAAGTGTCAGATCTGAAACGTCTTTTCCAAAGTAACGTGTGGATGCCGCCTGAACTCCCAGGGTGTTCTGTCCAAGATTAATGGTATTCAGATAATTTTCCATAATCCAATCCTTGGACTCTTGCTTTTCTAATTGAATTGCAAGATATTGCTCCTGCAGCTTTCTTTTTATCTTCTGTTCGTTTGTAGTCTCAGAGGTCCAGTCCTCGAATACATTATTTTTCAGAAGCTGTTGTGTTAATGTACTCGCTCCTTCAGACAGATGTCCTGTGGTAATTGCCTTTACCCCAGCTCTTAAGATTCCCTGTACATCAATTCCATTATGTTCGTAAAATCTGGAATCTTCAATGGCAACAAACGCATGCTGCAAATCTAAAGGCACCTGGTCTAACGTTACATACACACGGTTGGAACCGGATGCCACCAGTTCTGCCGTTACATTTCCTTCCGTATCCACTACGGTAGATTTATACCCGGAGGGTGTTGCATCTATATCCGAAATATCCGGTGCGTCTGCAATCACTCCCTTTGCATAATATGCACCTGCGCAACAGGCAGCCGCCACTGCCAAAAGGAAGCATACTAAAAACAGTTTGGCAAATAATACGCCTGCACGTTTTTTTCGAGTGCCGGATTTCGAAAGAGCTTTCTTTCTTTTCTTCGTACCGTTCTTTCCGTAATTCATATGTTATCCTCCGTTAATCAGAAGCTTTTTTATTGCTCAGTTACTATAATTATACCATTGATTGCCTTTTTT
>CAZLTS010000273.1:0-1736 GCA_964562495.1 uncultured Lachnospiraceae bacterium
GTAATGTAACTGCCTTCTTTGAGGTATACTTCTTTACTGCTTTGCTGCTTAACTTACCGCCATTGGTCTTATAGGTAATTGTATATGTCTTGGTATTAGTTGCTTTCTTTGCATCTAATGCCTTAAATGTTAACTTGTTTGCTTTCGCATAGGTCTCTGCTACTGAGCCAGTATACCCCTTAATGGTGATATCTAAATTTACTGTTTTTTCTTCTTCTGCCTCTTCGTCATAATAATATTGCTTAAATACATCACCTTCTATAGTCTTAACAGACTTAGGAATCGTAATTTCCTTTAACTTAGTGCACGCAAAGAATGCAGCTTCCCCTATAGTCTTTAACCCATTTGGCAATGTAATACTGGTTAAGTCTCCACAATACTCAAATGCTCTATCATCTATCACGGTTACCTTCTCCGGTATCGTGATACTTTCTAAACTAGAGCACCATCTAAATGCGCTATCCCCAATAGATTGTAAATTTGTCGGCAATGTGATATTCTTCAATTTGTCACACCATTCAAACACCCCATCACCAATTTCTGTTAAGTTCTTAGGAAGCACAACCTTTTCCAAGGACCAGCATCCATTAAATGCGTTATACCCTATACTGGTTACACTATCTGGTATTTTAATTTCTTCCAGATTCCATGAGTCTGCAAAAGCCCCGGAATATATGTCTGTTAATCCATCTGGTAATGTGACACTAGTTAAAGTTGCCGATCGGAACGCACCATTTCCTATAATTTGAACCTGCCCAGGCACCTTGAAGCTCGTGTCTGTTTTTCCTATTGCATACGCATATAGCGTTGTCATATCCTTGCTATATAAATCGCCATCTAAGGATATATAATTCTCATTGTCATCGTCTACCACATAGCTTTCTAGGCTACTGCACCCATAAAATGCATTTTCGCCTATTTCCTCTAAAGCCTTCGGCAATTTTACAGTAGTTAGCTTATCACACCCAGCAAACGCATTATATCCTATACTTTCTACCTCGTCAGAAATCTGTACCGTTTTTATTCGATTATTGTCATAAAATGCACGAGATGCTATCTCCTTTACAGGCTTTCCATCCATGGTATCTGGAATGACAACCTCTTCTTCACCACCAGCATACTGCGTAATCGTTGCTGAAGAAGAGGTTGTGCTGTAATCCCATGCATCACACTCCCTAATTCCCACTGTAATAGCGTTTCCAGAGCTAAAATGTGCCTGCAAAATATACGTTGTTCCCCCTTCTAGGAAACATTTTACTGAAAAATTATAGTCTTCATCATCAACATCGTCATTATCTCTTAATTCATTTCCTTCCGAATCAAGAATATATCCATATGGATCTGCATCACCCCGATCAGTAGAGTAGAATTCATACGAGCCATCTTCCTCTGGGGTAAAATACAGGTATGTATCATATTCATCATCTCCGTGGGTGATACTTTTTTCTTCCCCAAGTGTAATGGTTTCATAACCTTCATCCTCACTTGCCTGCGCCTGTGTTACACCTACATTTCCTGGCAAGTATGTATTCACAGGCGTGAAACCGAACGCCAATGCCAGCGTACTGGTAACTGCTACTGTTTGCTTAAAAAATCTTCTCATTTTGTAAGCCCTCCTTTATCGTTATAGTTTTGTTACTTAGTAACCTTGATTTGTTTTACATTACTCCACTTTGCATAAACCTTCTTGCCTGTAGAGTCAACCTTATAGGCCTGTACCTTTACATAATAAGTCT
>CAZLTS010000274.1:0-1728 GCA_964562495.1 uncultured Lachnospiraceae bacterium
ATATACTGCATTCACTTTATGTTTCACGCTTTTAATAACAGTATTTGGTTTGATTCCCACCACAGTACAGGCCAAAACAGCCACACCGGTAGTGGTCATTCTGAATGCCTACGGACGAACCATGGATATCGGCAGTGAATTTCGGCTGATTGCCATAGCCTCGAACTTAAGTACACCTACCTTTAAAAGCAGCAAATCTTCTGTTGCCTCTGTAAACACGTATGGTGTAATTACAGCAAAAAAGGCAGGGACCGCTAAGATCACTGCCAAAGTAAGTGGTGGTGAGGCAAGCTGTACCATAACGGTAAGAAAAACAAAGGTTACGCTAAACCGTCGTACTGCTTCTGTAGAACGAGGCACCTATATTCAGTTAAAGGCAACCACATCAAATGGTTCTGCTGTTACCTGGAAAAGCAATAAAACATCTGTAGCAACTGTCAGTGATAACGGCCTTGTCATTACACAAAAGCCTGGTTCTGCAACGATTACCGCTACAGCAGACGGCACCCAGGCTACCTTCAAGGTTACAGTAAAGAAACCGACAATTACATTATCCAAAACTGCCCTGACTTTAAAGGTGGATGAGACCTATAAGCTAAAGGCAACTGTATCTTCCAGACTTACGCCAACCTTTACCAGCAGCAAATCCTCTGTTGCTTCCGTAGAGGATGACGGCACCATAACAGCCTGGAAGAAGGGTACCGCACAGATTCGTTGTAAATTAGACGGAGTCACGAAAATCTGTAAGGTTACTGTAGTTGCCCAATAACCATGCATATGTCAGATATACCGCACTTAGTAAAAATCTCCATGACACTTAGTACACACGCCATGAACAGGGTGTTCCCTGTGCTTCTGTTACAATATTGGCAATGGAATGTTCTACCATATCACTAACTGCCTGTTCTGTGTAGAATGCCATATGAGGAAGCATAAGCACATTGGGCATATCCTTTAAAATTGACATGGCATGATGTCCAATGGCTTTGTACTTATAATCTGCATAGAAAATACCCAGCTCCTTTTCTACCACATCCAAAGCGGCGGCACCTACTTTTCCCTGCTCTAAGGCTGCAATTAATGCATCTGTATCAATGAGCATACCTCTGGCAGTATTTACAATTACAACATTGTCCTTCATTTGCGCAATGGTCGTTTCATTTATCATGTGATAAGCATCTGGATTCGCCGGAATGTGCAAAGTAATTACATCGCACTCCTTCCAAATCCGTTCTAGCGGTGCATACTCTCCATACTGCTTTACTGTATTATTTTCATATGGATCGTAAGCCAGAATCTTGCAGCCAAAACCGCTTAGGTTTTGAATTACATGGGTGCCGATTCGCCCTGTACCGATTACACCCACTGTTAAAGTACCGATTTCTCTACCAATGCTGTCTACCAGACCATAATCCATACCTTCCGCCCGCTTCATAATCATTTTCATCTTCCGCAGTGCCATAAGCATAATCATAACTGTATAATCTGCCACGCTGCCGGTAGAGTAGGTAATGTTACTAACCGGCAGTCCCACTTGGGCTGCTGCCTGTATATCAATATGGTCAAAGCCTATCGTTCTGGTGGACAGGTGCTTCACCCCTGCATCCTTCCATGCCTGCAACAGCTTGCGGTCAATGGGTTTCGTAACAATACTGACTCCAAAGCAGCCGTGGGCTAAATGGGCATTCTCCACTGTTGGATCATCCGGACACAGCACCAGCTCTACGG
>CAZLTS010000275.1:0-1705 GCA_964562495.1 uncultured Lachnospiraceae bacterium
GTGTGCAGATCCTAAGGAGTGCAAGATGATTGCAGACTTAGGTGTAGACATGCTGGCAGCAGGTATTGGTAATATTCATGGTAAGTATCCTGCAAACTGGAAGGGACTGAGCTTTGAGACACTGGATGCAGTACAGCAGTTAACAGGAGATATGCCACTTGTATTACATGGTGGTACCGGTATTCCTGAAGATATGATTAAGAAGGCCATTTCTCTAGGCGTTGCTAAGATTAATGTTAATACAGAGTGCCAGTTATCCTTTGCACAGGCAACAAGAGAATATATTGAAGCAGGTAAGGATAAGCAGGGCAAGGGCTACGATCCTCGTAAGCTGTTAGCACCTGGATTTGAAGCGATTAAAGAGACAGTAAAGGAAAAAATGGAGTTATTTGGTTCTGTTGGTAAGGCCAACGACTAATCCATAAGGACGGCACACATGGACAAGAAGAAAAAACAAGCGTTAATTTATAATTCAGTACGGTATGTGGCTATGGCGATTGCAGCGTGTACCTTTACCTACGCTTCTTACAGCCTGACGAAAACTTATCTGGAGTATAAGGAAGGCGACGATGTGTACGAACAGGTTCAGAACATGTTTTTAGAGGATGTGGACTCTGGAGAGACACAGGAGGATGGGAAAGAGATTTCTGTTACGGACAATGAGAAAAAATGGGTTTACGATTACGATAAGCTGGTTGCAGTGAATCCGGATGCGAAGGGCTACATTAAGCAGGACGCCTCTCGAATTAATTACCCGATTTTGCAGGGAACAGACAATACGTATTATTTAAACTATACCATTGACCGAACCTACAATCGTAATGGTTCTATTTTCGTAGATTATGCGCTAGAAGATGGACTGGATTCTAAGAATGCTGTTGTATACGGACACAATATGTGGACGGATTCCATGTTTGGTACGTTGGTTGAGTATAAGGATGAGGAGTACTGTAAGGAGAATCCTACCTTTGATGTTTATATTGGCAAGCGGCATTATATTTATTATGTGTTTGCTTCTTTTGAGTGTAACGCACAAGGGGATCAGGTTTACCAGTACGCATTCTCACCGGGAGATTCTTTCGCACAGTGGGCTAAGACCCAGCGGGCAAGAAGCTACTATGAAGTGGACAGTGTGCCGGAGATTACAGAGGACGATTATGTGCTTACGTTATCCACCTGTACCACGAGAAATGACAGAAGCAAACGAGTCATCGTTATGTGCGTTCGGGGCGAGCAGGTAATTGGTGATTAAAAATTAAAATAAAAAAAATAAAAAAAGTGCTTGCTTTTTGGAAAGAAATGCGTTATCTTATTGTCAGATAGTTAATCGACAAGCGATAGTGTTAGGACAAAGGCGTCCCTTTTATAGGGGGCGCTTTTTCTAGTTTTTTAGGAAATAGGAAATTACATTTCCTATTTTAGGACATACAGAATCAATATGCAGCAGACGCTTGTTGCCGATTTTAAACTACTGTCTGCAAGATTTCTATGTGAAAGGAAGGAAATAAACTATGAGCGAATTATTTAATGTAGCTGAGGAGTTTGGAAGTAATGTATTTAACGATACTGTTATGAAGGAACGTCTTCCAAAACAGGTGTACAAAGAGTTAAAGAAAACGATTAAGGAAGGAACCGAGTTAAATCCTGCGATTGCTGATGTAGTAGCGAACGCTATGAAGGATTGGGCTATTGAGAAGGGTGCAAC
>CAZLTS010000276.1:0-1667 GCA_964562495.1 uncultured Lachnospiraceae bacterium
GAAAAAAGTAAGAATCTGGAACTGGCAGAACCGGTTGTAACCATTCAATCAGCATTAGATGAAGCAAGTAAGAAGCAGGTTGAAGCGTTGGCAGATGCTTTGTGCCAGGACTAATTGGCAGATTATCAGATAATACAATAAGAATAGAATATTGTAATTTCAGGGAATTGTCTAAAAACAGATGATTCCCTTTTTTATTTCACTATGTTATACTATTATAAAAAACATAGAGGAGGAAAGTTATGTGGATTAGTGCACAAATCTTAATTGGTTGCAGCCCATTGCTAATCATGGCGTTAATTTTAATACTGCGCAAGAAGATGATTGTGATTCCGGCATTACTTGCAGTAATGATAGTGGGTATCAGTGGCTACAGCCTATTTCGCTGGGATGTGGGACAGAGCAATGGTACCACAGCACCCACTGCAGGTACCATAGAGCAGCTATTATCCCTTACCAAAGAACAATTGGCTAATGGGAATACCCAGGAAGCGGAGGAGCTGTTATCTCAGATGTATTTGCAGTATGGAGATGATGCCAGAATTACTTTGCAGAAAGCCAGATTGGCGATATTGCAGGGCAAAGTAACCCAAGGTGCGGCTTTATATGAGAAAGCACAGGCATTAGACGGGGATATTACAGTTTCAGATGAAGAGGCTGATTATTTTAAACAGGCACAGGACGGCAGTATTCTGAGTAATATAGATGCAGCAGCCCAGGCGGCACAGGTTACATATTTAACCAATCAGGGAGAGGACCCGGCAGATTATGGCTATACTAAGAGTGCAGATGAGCTGATAGGTATGTCAAATACATTGGAGGACTTCCAAGATGCCGTTCAAGAAGCGGCAGCCGATGAGGAAGAGGGCGACAGCGCTTATAAAGAAGACCAACGGACACAGATTCAGGACGTTTGGGAGGCTGTTTCTCAGGTGGAAGCAGAAAAAGAGAAGCAGAAATCTGGCACTAATTATAATGCGGATACCGTAAAGCAGGCAGTAGATACTCTGGAAGAAGCCAGAGAGGAAGTGCCGGAAATATTCGGTGTAAAAAGCGTAGATGAAGCGACTGTTACTGCGCTTCTAATGGTAGATGAACCAAAGCAGTTGGTAGAATATGCAGAAGCGACAGACAGCCAGACGGCATGGGTAGCAGTCGCAGACCAGTGGATGCGGGGAAATTTAGAGGAAGCGGATTTCTCTGAGGATTTTATTACATTGTCTACCAAGGAATATGAAGAATTAGTAGAACGTTGTGAGAAATTAGAGGAGAAGCTGACGGATTTAACTGCCCAGGAGCAGGCAGATGTGGAAGAAATGGTGGAAGCGATTTCAGCAAGAACCCAGTCTTTAGTTCTGGCAGAGTTGGAAAGCCGGGTAACGCCGGAAACGGAGGCACTGGAGGAACAGAGTAAGCTGTACCTGATGGACAGTGCCATGCAGT
Source organism: uncultured Lachnospiraceae bacterium (assembly GCA_964562495.1). Classification (GTDB taxonomy): domain Bacteria; phylum Bacillota; class Clostridia; order Lachnospirales; family Lachnospiraceae; genus CANQSA01. Next base: position 1,444 of record CAZLTS010000276.1, read on the forward strand.
ATGAATTAGGAAGTGAAGAATCCGGGAATAACTCTTTACAGGAGGCGATTCAAACATCACCTTATAGTGATGACAGCACCTATAAAACACCACTGGAGAAGGTGGCAGCAGTCATTCACGATACCGCCGACAGTGATGAAATCAAGAATACATCGGATTATTTAGAAACAGCGTATGAAAATGCCATTCCTTACTATAGTGAGGAGCAGTCCGGTCAGACGTCG
>CAZLTS010000277.1:0-1664 GCA_964562495.1 uncultured Lachnospiraceae bacterium
TCGCCCTGTGTATAGTAGGAAACAGTGCCATCTTGTGTCGTATATTCTACAAGCTCATCACCGTTTTTTCCCTTAGTAGCTTTATAAATCGTATATTTAAATGGTATATTCGTTGTATATGCCAGTTGCAGTCCATAATGGCATTCTTTATCCGATGTAACACAGAAAACGTACTTTTTAGACTTGTTTTCTTCCTCCACATCAATATCACCCAAATCTATCATCGCTGCATCTTCTTTATCACCAGAACGAATCTCTAGCTCAATGGGGGTAGATACCTTTGTCACCGTTACCAGTTCCCTCTGATACAATAACCACGCATACACAATAGACGCAACTAATAGAAGCAATGCTGCCACTGCCACGATACATAGTTTCTTATGCTGCCTAATTGTATCCTTCATCTACGCATGCCTCCCTTTCACACTATATGCTAACTACTTGCGCTTAAATGTAAAATAAAATACCGAACATTATTGCCAATATATTGGTCTGCGCTGTTATAAGAACTGTTTAACAGTGCATAATCCGTATTCAGATAATTTCCTCCGTATATAGATGTCACCATCTTGCTAATGGTTGTTGTGCTCTGTGCATTGTTGCTGTCGCTTACCAAAAAATACTTATCTGGATTATCGCACATATCTGTGAACATTTCTTTTCGGCTATCTGAATTATCTGCTGAATTACTTGCTGCAAATAACTGTTGATCATTGCCTAAGTACAAGGTACTGGGAAGAATGGTCTGTCCAAAGGAATAGGGCCATACCCAGTATATACTAACTTCATATGCTGTCCCTGCTACTGCATTCTCGAAGGTCTTCTCAAATGCTCCGTCTACAATCTGGTCGCTATAATAGCCATCGCTGTCCTTAGTTTCAAAGAACAGGATATGTCCGGATATAATTTTCTGGGAGGTTTCGTCCTCCACCTTAGTAATATAGACCTTCTCTTTGTCGTCTAATACCTTTCCATCGCCATCTATACAATTCAATTCCACTTCCGTGATGTCATCCGCACTTGCCGTATCTTTATCCACTTCCTTATACCGGTCCATAGACAGCTTAAAATTAACGGTTAGCGTTCCACTGGTTTTCGGCACCACATAGAAGGTCAGGGTGCCTGATGTACCGGGAGAGATACCCGGTCGCATATCATCACCGGCTAATCCAGAGCCAATGGCTGTAGTCGTCACCGTATCTGAGTTTCTATTTTTCAGATTACTGTCTGCCGTCATCGTCCAGACGATGCTCTGGTTGGTACTTGTGGTCATGAGGCCCTTAATTTCTTTTAATGTGGTTTTAAATAAGTTACTGGTTGCGCTGCCTGTGTTTTCTCCTAACGCCTTAAGCATACTGCTATAGTATCCGCCGTCCTCGCCTTCTGCCGCCAGCTCAAAGCCTGCTTCTGCATTCGCGATTCCTATCCCTGTTCCGGAAACCTGTGCGTTATTTTGAAACCACGCCACGCATACGAAAATCAAGGTAACCAGCGTAGTCACTGCCAGAATAATCCCCCGTCTAAGCTTCCGCTTAGACTCATGAATACTTACCTGCAGCTCCTCCAGTGTCTGTTCCTCGAGAGGTTTATCCATATTCTGTTTCATATCAATCTCCATTCCGCAGACGCTTGCGTCGAGGAGCTCACGAGAAAGCTGCGCATGC
>CAZLTS010000278.1:0-1655 GCA_964562495.1 uncultured Lachnospiraceae bacterium
GTGTATGCAGGAAGGTTCTATTATGATGGATTTACGATTTTCTCAAGAACCTATGACAAAGGGCAGACGTTTAGCATTGTTTCCATTAATGAGTGATGGAGGAGAGTAACATGGAGAAATTATTAGGTAAGCTTGGAATCGTCGGAAAGTTGAGAAAAAACTTTGGTGCGATTGTGATACTTGCATTGAGTGGTTCGGTTATTTTTGGCCTCCCGTTTTTTCGCTTTGATTACTATGAAGCGTATTTGACAACCTACCATTTGACTAATACGCAGATGGGGATGTTTGGAACCGTCATAGGTGTATTTGGAATTATTTCGTACTTATTTGGTGGTGTTGTTGCAGACGGGATGTCTGTGCGAAAGATAATTGTGATATCACTTCTAGGCACTGGGATTGGTGGGTTGCTCCACCTGTTGCCACTGGGATTCAAAGGGCTGTTATGTATCTATGCACTTTGGGGTGTGTCTACAACCTTTGCATTTTGGCCAGCATGTGTAAAGGCAGTACGTGTGATGGCGGACGAGGACAGTCAGGGGAAGGCGTATGGGTTCTTTGAAGGAACGCAGAGTATTGGCGGAGCGATTGTGGCACTGATTGCACTTGCGTTTTTCAGATGGGGAACTTCTCAGATGTCCAATGAAGTGCATGCGATGAAGGGAGTTATTCTGTTTTATTCGTTGGTAAATATTCTCATGGCGATATTTGCTTTTTTTGCTGTCAAAGATGAAAAAATGAAACTGACAGCGGATCGCGTTTCATTTAAAGGGATTGCAAAAGTGTTGAAAAATCCAGCAGTATGGATTATCTGTTTGGTGTCTTTCTGTAATCATGTATTTTGTCTGTCTATTTACTACTATATTCCTTATGTGACTGATATCTTGGGAGCTTCCGTAGCCTTTGGTGCTGCTCTTGGTGTATTGAGAAAATTTGGAGCTATCAGTGGCAACATTGTCGGCGGGTATTTGACCGATAAATTTGGGACAGCACGTATGATGCTGTTGGCATTTGTTGTGATGCTGGCAGGACAGATCCTTATGATTTTGCTACCAGTTCAGCCGTCGAGTGTTATCCTTGTTTCGGTTCTCTTTATCGGTATTTTGGTGTTTTTCCATATGAATTATGCGATGGCATGGACGATGATGAGTGAAGGTGCGGTCCCAGTGGAATATTCTGGTACGGCAGCAGGTCTGATTTGTACAGCAGGTGCGATTCCAGAGACGTTTGTATCCGTATTGGCAGGGAAGATTATCGATACCAATCCGGGAGTGGCTGGATACCGTTATTTCTTCTGCTTCCTGATGGGGGCAACTGCACTGGGGCTTATTTTAATCCTGATTTGGCATCAGTATTTAAAGCATGCGAAGATTGACAAGTCTAAGTTCGACGAGAAAGCAATGGATGATTTGAAACAATATGTATAAAAGAGAAGTTTCTAGGCGTCGATAAATGTTGATTTTGAGTAAAAAAAAACTATATAGTGCTAAGCTATGGTTCAGAACCTATGGCTTAGCATTTTTTTTATGGGAAATATAATTTAAATTTTTAGTTGATTAATTTTGGGTTTTATAGTATAGTAGACAATACGGATTACGTATTATATTATTTTAGGAGGTATTTAAGATGAAACAATTTGCTTATGTAATCACAGATGC
>CAZLTS010000279.1:0-1655 GCA_964562495.1 uncultured Lachnospiraceae bacterium
AAAATAAGAAATGTTTGAATCAATTTTACCAACCGAAGGTATCGAAATTAAGAGTGCCCTGATTTGCCTGGGTGTTGCCCTGATTTTGGGACTATTACAAAGTATATTTTATATGATTAGCGACAAAAAGAAAAAATATTCTGTGAACTTTGCCATCGCCCTTGTCATTTTACCGGCAATTGTAGCAGTTGTTATTATGTTAGTTGGAAGTAACGTTGCCAGAGCATTTTCTGTAGCTGGTGCATTTACTCTGGTTCGTTTTCGTAGTGTTCCTGGTGATTCCAGAGATATTACATCTATTTTCTTTGCCATGGCTGTTGGTTTGGCAGCCGGAATTGGCTATGTATCACTGGCTGCAGTGGTTACCGTTGTTGTAGGATTAATTTATGTTGGATTAATGCGAAGCCCATATGCGAAACACAAAACCATTGCCAAGCAGTTAAAGATTACAGTGCCTGAGAATCTGAATTATGAAGGCGCTTTTGATGAAGTATTCGCACAGTACACAACGAAGGCAACTTTACAGCGTGTTAAAACAACTAACTTAGGTGCATTATTCGAACTTACTTATTCAGTAGAATTAAATGAAGATAAAAGCCAGAAGGCATTTATTGATGCACTGCGTTGCAGAAATGGAAACTTAAATATTTTATTAACTATGGTACCGGATACACAGGTAGAGCTGTAGGTTTGTAGAAATCTTGGTGGATGCGTTAAGCGTCCACCTTTTTTGAATAGTAAAAGTTGCTGTAGTAGACAAACATGGTATTTTATGTTAAAATGAATTCAAATTTTGTTAGAGGAAGGTGTACAAATGGAAGTTAAGAAGGAAGTATTTGGAACGACAAAGGATGGTGCCCAGGCAGACTTATATACCATTACCAATGATGCAGGAATGGTAGCTAAGTTTACCAACTATGGCGCCATTTTAGTGGAGCTGTGGGTACCAGATCGTGACGGTAATCTGGCAGATGTAGTATTGGGATATGATAATCTGGAAAGTTATTTTGTAAATGGACCGAATTTTGGTTCCACCATCGGACGTCATGCCAACCGTATTGGTGGTGCTAAGTTTACACTAAATGGTAAAACCTATGAATTAGATAAAAATGATGGAAATAACAACCTGCATGGTGGCTTTAATGGCTATCATAAGCGCTTATGGGCTGGCAAAACCTATGAATCAGAAGAAGGCTGTGTTGCAGAATTTACATATCACAGTCCGGATGGGGATCAGGGCTTCCCGGGAAATCTGGATGTGAAGGTTATGTATACAGTGACACAGGACAATCAGATAAAGATTGCCTATGAAGCAACCAGCGATCAGGATACCGTATTAAACTTAACCAATCACAGTTACTTTAACTTAGGCGGTCATGACAGCGGAACGATTTTAGATCATCTAGTATGGATTGATTCCGAGGAGTATACCTATGCAGATGCAGAATCTATTCCAAACGGAACCATTCGTTCTGTAGATATGACACCTATGGATTTTAGAATGGAAAAAGCCATTGGCAAAGAAATCGACAGCGACTATGACCAGCTTGTATGGGGCAAAGGCTACGATCACAACTGGATTCTAAAAACACAGAATGGTAAGTTTGATATGGTTGCCAAGCTAATCCATGAAAAGAGTGGACGGATTAGAGTGT
>CAZLTS010000280.1:0-1646 GCA_964562495.1 uncultured Lachnospiraceae bacterium
TTTTGTTTTTATGCCAGCCTGTGTTTCCCTTCTGGTTTTTCTTTCTCATACTGTGTAACCTCCATTTTTTGTAGCATAGAAAATGTATTTTTTCTATTTTTCTTTTGCAGCGCAATCGTTTGCGCATTTGATAGGTTTATTATATATGAATATGTGGGGGATTGCAAGGTGTATGTTGTGTTCGTTACCTGTCAGTTACGTGTTAGTTACCGTGAAAATTTTGTGTGATTTTGTAGTATCTCATAGATTTTCAGAATATAAAGAAATCCCCGAAACATAAGCATTTCGGGGATTTTTGTATCTCTTTGATTTTCGGTTGAATTATCTCTTTGAGAACTGTGGAGCACGACGAGCTGCCTTCAAACCTGGCTTCTTTCTCTCCTTCATTCGTGAATCACGAGTTAAGTATCCAGCCTTCTTCAGTGCAGGACGGTTTTCAGCGTCTGCCTCTAATAAAGCTCTTGAAATACCATGTCTGATGGCACCAGCCTGACCGGTAAATCCACCACCACGAACGTTAACTAACACATCGTACTTACCCTCGTTGTTGGTAGCTACAAATGGCTGATTAACAATAATCTTCAAGGTCTCAAGACCAAAATAGTCATCCATATCTCTCTTGTTGATGGTAACCTTACCTGTACCAGGTGTTAAATATACTCTAGCAACACTGCTTTTTCTTCTACCAGTTCCGTAATATCTCTCTGTTTTAGCCACTGCTTTGTCCTCCTTAATTAATACTTAATCTCTAATTCTTTCGGCTGCTGTGCCTGATGATTATGTTCTGGACCAGCATATACATGAAGCTTTGTAATCATCTCGCGTCCTAAAGGTCCCTTTGGAAGCATGCCCTTAACTGCTAAACGAATTACCTCTTCCGGCTTCTTAGCTAACATCTCTTTTAAAGTGGCCTCTTTCATACCACCAACGTAACCTGAATAGCTACGGTAAATCTTCTGGTCTAACTTCTTACCAGTTACTTTAATCTTGTCTGCATTTACAACTATCACATAATCACCTGTATCAATGTGTGGTGTATATGTTGGTTTGTTCTTACCTCTTAAAACGCTGGCAATCTCTGATGCCAAACGACCTAATGTATGTCCTGTAGCATCTACTACATACCACTCTCTGTTAATTGTTGATGGGCTTGCCATATAAGTCTTCATGGTCTTCCTCCTTAAATAATCCAATTAATTTCAGTCCTTGCAAATCCTGACTCATCGCTGCAATGTCCGGAACAGCTTCTGTCTCTCCTTGCAAATGACGTCTTCTATCATCACATCCATTTTCGCCGAAGTGAGAATGACGGCTCATAACTTCAGTGATTCAAAACTATGAAAACGCCGGGGCTAATGGCATTTACACAGTCTTTTCCTATCGTCACAGTTAAACATTATATTATAAACGCTATTATGTGTCAACGCATTTTTCCATAAAAATCAAGTTTTTTCAGATGTTTTCCACAAACCACAACATATTTTCTGGAGTTATCAACATCTTGTAGGTCCAAATTACAAATACTCCACCTCTAAAAGCGTCAATCCGCACGCAGACGCTTTATGTCCGGCCTTGGCTCGGTCCTTTGCCTCTAAAATATGCTTTATCTCCTCCGGCGGAATCATGCCCATCCCCACCTTCAGCAA
>CAZLTS010000281.1:0-1644 GCA_964562495.1 uncultured Lachnospiraceae bacterium
TTTGGCAGTGATCCAGATATTATGTCTGAGATTGGCGCACAAGTGGCAGAGGAACCATTTGATATCATTGATGTGAATATGGGCTGCCCGGTGCCTAAGGTGGTGAACAATGGAGAGGGCTCTGCACTGCTGACGGACCCAGCGCATGTTTACACATTGCTGTCAGCTATGACTAAGAAGATTCGAAAGCCAGTTACGGTGAAGGTTCGCAGTGGATTTACAGATGACAATAGAAATGCAGTAGAGGTGGCTAAGGCTTGTGAAGCTGCCGGCGTAGCAGCAATTGCTGTACATGGAAGAACAAGACAGCAATATTATAGTGGCAAGGCAGACTGGGATATGATTCGCCAGGTGGTGGAAGCGGTCTCAGTGCCTGTTATTGGAAATGGAGATATTACTTGTGGGCAGGAAGGAAAAGCTATGCTTGACCAGACAGGCTGCGCAGGAATTATGATTGGCAGGGCAGCCAGGGGAAATCCATGGATTTTCCGGGAAGTAACCCATTATTTAAAAACAGGGGAAACGTTGCCGGGACCTACACTGGAAGAACGTAAGAAGATGATTCTTCGACACTGTCGTATGGCTGTAGAAGAGAAGGGGGAATTTACGGCAATCCGGGAGATGCGTAAGCATGTGGCATGGTACACAACCGGACTTCCCCATGCAGCCAGACTGCGTGATAAGGTGAATTTTATAGAGAGTTATGAGGAACTGGAGCAGCTGCTTGCTTCATTGGAATAAGCAAAAGAGAAATAAGCGCTTCGATAATAAGCGTCTGCGAAATGGAGATTAAAATGACGAGTGATGCATATAAGAAAATTATGTGGGGTATCTTAGTTTCAGGCTGTCATATGGTGTTGTGGGATAAGCTGCAGATTATTCCTGCATTTGTGGGATATGCCCTGATTTGGTGGGGCCTGCATGAGATTAACGGCATGGGTGGCAAGCCTTACTATGAGCAGGTGGAGAAGCAGGCAATGTTTGTATGCGCCATTTCCGTAGGGGGATGGATTGCAGGAATCCTGTGTGGCTACGCAAATCTGTTTTCTATGCTTTGCATGGGCGCCTTCTATTTAATAGAATGGCTGTTGTATGCAGATTTATTAAATCGGTCTGTGAAGCTGTTAAAGGAAACAAATCGGATTCGTGAGGCCAATTCCATGCGGAAAAACCGGATGCGGGTTATGGTACTGTTTCTGGCAGTGATTATTGTATATTGTGTAGAAATCTTATTTGCCGTATTACGGGCATTGAATGTAGGAAAGTTCAGCTTGGCAATTCTGTTGGATTATGCTGTGCTTACATTACTTCTGTTGACGAAAATCTGGATGTCTATGTTTATACAAAACCTGTATCGATATGAGATTACCATTGACAAGAAAGATTGAGTATGTTATAGTCTTTTGATTGAGATGCTAAGATGCAAAGGGAGGAAATACAATTATGGTAGCAAAAAAGAATATTTTGACATATGAAGGCCTTAAGAAACTGGAGCAGGAGCTGCAGGAATTGAAGGTATTTAAGAGAAAAGAAGTGGCTGAGAAGATTAAGGAAGCCAGAGAGCAAGGAGATTTATCCGAGAACGCAGAATATGATGCAGCAAAAGATGAGCAGCGTGATATTGAAGCAAGAATTGAAGAGATT
>CAZLTS010000282.1:0-1641 GCA_964562495.1 uncultured Lachnospiraceae bacterium
ACATAGCCTGTTTTTGTAGTGCTTCCACTCTTATACTTAATCTTAAACCAATAGGGATACTTAAGGTTGGAATAGCTGTAACCGTCATCAGCCAGCTTACCGCTTAGAATGGTTACGCTAGTTCCTGATGTCAACGTATCCTTCACATCATAGGCAATACCCGCACCACTTCTTACATTTACACTTCCTGATGTTTTTGCCGTCTGAGACTTGGCTAATGTAATAGAAACTGTATTGCTTAACGTAGGCATATTTTCATATACCGGAATCAAAAATGATTTCGCATCGGACAAGGTTCCCATACTAACATGGGCATTATATGTGGACACTGTCTCAGAGGTTGCACCGGTAATCGCTGTCATAAACTGATGGGCGTATAAGCTTCCCGAACGGCTATCCACATTAAATTTGATTAAATAACCTGTGTTCTGATAGCAGCTTATATACTTATCTTCGAAAAAGGCTGCGCCACCCTTAATTGCCAACACCGGGGAGGTCCATGGTCTTAAATAGGTTGAACCAGTAGATGCATAGGTCAGCCCATTGGTAATGGGATCTGTTCCGTCATTTGCTCCAATATTAAAGAAATTATAGTAGCCTAAGAATCGTTTCGTTCCATCCTTACTTGTATAATCTCCATTGGTGCTTCCGCTTCCGTTTGCACTAACCTCCAGCTTAATCTTAGATGCCAGCCAGTAAGGGCTTATATTGTATTTCTTACCAGCAGCATAAATAACCTGTGCATAGGTGGTGTCAGAGCTTACACGCTTTCCGCTGGTATTTAGATAGTTAAATACGCCATTGGAATAATCCATAAAGGTACCTGACAGAATCTTTTTTACTCCGCTTAGTGTATGTACACTGCTGTCATAGGCAATATTTTCAAACTGAAAAATATTCACTTCATTTAAGAAATTGCGAGGGTCCATAAAATAGGCTACTGTCTGTTTTGACGCACTGACAAAGCCTGTATCCTTATAAATATACGACTTGGTAGAAGTGTTATAATCACAGGATAAATTTCGTTTTAAGATATCGTTAATACCGGTATTCTGAATGACAGATTTATTTCCACTGCCACTGGTGGTAGCATCCATCTCATTTTCGATTACTGTAGTCCAGTCAAGACCGGTATTCAATGGTTCAAACTTCCAGTTTGGATACTTCTCATGTAATGCCTGCAAATAAGATCGATAACTAGCCGGAAACTTTGCCAGCGTAGCAGCGAAATCATCGGCTGCCTGCGCAGTGATTACTGTTTGTGAATTCAGATTCCCTGGCAAACCGGTAACACTTACCATACATGCCATTGCTACACCAAGTATTTTCTTTACCAACCCCGTATGTCTTTTCCTCATGAATATAACGCCCTTTCATCCCTTGTATTTTATGCCCTGATTTTCGTTCCCCTGGTATCTCGTTTTGCCGACTTTATCTTCCTTAACTCTACATCTTTTTCCTTATACCGTATGGTAACCTGGTCACCCGGGCTTAGGATATAAACGCCGGTTACTTTATCATCGGCAGCCAGCTTAATTCCCCGAACACCAATGGCACCCTTCTTCTTCTCAGGTATTTCACTTAAATTAAATCGTAGGAACATACCACCGGCAGTCTGTAATACAACCCACTGGTTATCAT
>CAZLTS010000283.1:0-1622 GCA_964562495.1 uncultured Lachnospiraceae bacterium
AATAAGCATACATAAAACAACAGATGAAAGAGAGGCGGTAACATATTAGTGTTGAAACAGTGTGCGTAGCTTGCATTTTGGGAATTTCCTGTTTATTGGATATGAAGCGATATGCCATACCCAATTGGTTTAATTCCACGTGCTTTGGATTGGGGGTGTTTCTATCTAGTTGTCGTGGTGGAATAAAAACAGGAGTGTTACATATGCTGGCAGGTTTTTTAATCATGATGATTTTGTTTTTCTTATTCGTGATTCATGCATTGGGGGCTGGAGATATTAAGTTACTTATGGTAATTGCTGCATTTTATGGTTTTACGTATACCTTGCGGATAACGGCATTTGCTTTTGTAGTGGGTGGAGTAATGAGTTTAGTTAAGATGTTAAGGCAGAGAGAGCTAATAGAACGTATGGGACGGTTGATACATTGGGCGGTCAGTCAGGTACGAAGCAGGACACTGTCCCCCTATGGAAAGCAGGAGGATATTTGCGAACAGGATACCATTCATTTTACGTGGGCAATTCTGTGCGGATATTTCCTGGCATTGCTTTAAGGCACGGAAGGAGAAGGAATTTTAGGATGAAGGTTTTTGGAATATTTGACGTAGATTATGAGTATGCTGTGGCGTTTTCTAATTATATTTTAGGGCGGAAGGGGATTCCCTTTGAAGTTCGCACCTTTACTACAAGGGACGCATTACTTGATTTCTGTGAACATGGAAAACTGGAGATTTTATTAATATCAGCAAAGGCCATGGAAGTAGCTTATGAAACATTACCTGTGACGCAGATTATTTTATTAACAGATGGGGAACGAAATATGGATTTCCTTGGCTATCCCAGTATTTATAAGTATCAGTCAGGAGATGGTATATTGCGGGAGGTTATGGCATGCTATGCAGTCAGTCACGACGGCGTGGACCTGGCAGTACCCAGTGATACGGAGACACGGCTGATTGGCGTGTACTCACCGGCTCGTAGTAATCAGAAGACGGCATTTGCACTGGCTTTAGCCAATGTGTTAGGAGAAAGCTCGGCAACCTTGTATGTGAATCTGGAGATGTTTTCTGGCTTCAGTAAATGGATGGAGCAGAATGAGAAGCGGGACGTAGGCGACTTGATGTATTTTTATTTGCAGAATCCATCTAAGCTGGCAGCGCAGCTGCAGGCTACCGTATTGTCTATTCATAATATTGACTATATCCCACCCTTTCATTTTGGAGGAAGTATTTATGATGTGGATACGAAGCAGTGGATTGGACTTTTGTCCGGTATTTTAAAAACCGGTTTATACGAAAATGTTGTGGTGGATATAGGGGAAGAATTAGGTGACATTCAAGAGCTGTTAAATGTGTGTCATCAGATTTTTATTCCCATTGATGCTTCGCGATTGTCCCAGTGTAGAAGAAAGGAGTTTGAAGAATTTCTGTTTCGTACCGAATGCGCAGATATTTTAGAGCGAGTCCATTATGTAACACTGCCGAAGGAGGAGACACAGGACACAGAAGATTCCTTAGATGCGCTGTTTCGGGGCTTTTATGATACCCATGCTAGAAAACTTGTAGATGATCAGTCGTAGCTGCACGCTATAGAATGGAGGCGTCTGCGGAAGGGAGAATTGTATG
>CAZLTS010000284.1:0-1618 GCA_964562495.1 uncultured Lachnospiraceae bacterium
CATTCTCTAATATATCTTTACACATTTTTATAAACACAGTATCTGCATAACTCATAAGTTATTTCACCGCCTTCTTGCACTATTGTAACTCTATAGACTTGGGTACATAAGCTTCCACGTAAATTCCGTCTTCCCGGTATTCCTCACACAGTAACTGTCCGTACTTACGAATGACGTTAATCACTCCTGCCTGAGTATAAGAAAATGTCCTGCTGATATATTCCTTGCTTTCCCGCAGAAGCTGCTCTAACACATCACACAAATCTGATAATCCTTGCTTTGTCTTAACCGAAACCGGCAGGGTATAATCCGCCTTCGTGTCCTGCATATGAACCGGACCTTCTAGCTTATCCTGCTTATTAAACAGCGTAATAACAGGCTGTCCTGCTACTCCTAACTGTCTTAAGGTATCGTATACAACCTCCATCTGTGCATCCATCTGTGGATTAGATGCATCCACCACATGAATTAAAATATCGGCATATTTTGCCTCCTCTAATGTAGACCGGAAGGCATCAATTAAATGATGGGGCAGCTTACGAATAAAGCCTACCGTATCTGTCATAAGAAGCTCCTGCCCGCTAGGCAGTGTCAGCATTCTGGTAGTAGGATCTAAGGTGGCAAACAGCTTGTCTTCCTCTAGCACATCCGCACCTGTCATCGTATTTAACAGTGTAGACTTTCCTGCATTGGTATAACCTACAATGGCTGCTACCGGTGCAGCATGCTTCTTTCGCTGGGTTCTGGCTAACTCCCGATGTGCCTTCATATCTTCGATTTCCCGTCTTAACTGGGCAATACGCTCCTTAATCAGTCGTCGGTCAACCTCCAGCTTCTTCTCACCGGGACCTCTTGTTCCAATACCACCGCCTAATCGGGACATGGAAATACCAGCACCAATTAAACGTGTAGAACGATACCTAAGCTGTGCTAATTCTACTTGCAGCTTGCCCTCCTTTGTTCTGGCTCTGCTTGCAAATATGTCTAGTATCACTAAAGTCCGATCCATAATCTTAGTGTGCAGTGCATCCTCCAGATTCTTAATCTGCATGGGGGATAGTTCATCATCACACACAATACCTGTGGCATCCAGCTTCTCTATTTGTTCTTTAATTTCATCAATTTTTCCCTTACCAACGTAGGTGGCATTCACAATCCGTTCTAGGTTCTGTACCATAACTGCCACCGTCTGGGCTCCTGCCGTTGCTGCCAGCTCCTGTAGCTCTTCCATGGACTGTCTGGTTGCTTCCTGATTGCCAGTATTCACACCTACCAGAATTACACGCTCTGTAGGTTCTTTTATTTCATATAAATCAGACATAATCCCTCCTTGCGACTGCCTTGTCTATTGTACCATTAGCCATTGATAAAATCAACAATGTCCCGGTTAACCGCTGCAATTTCTTCTTTTAATTCTCTAGAAGACATGCGCCTGCATCCGGCACCCATTATAATAATCTGCTCTAATCCGTCAGAGGTTGCCACCGTAATGTCGTACTTTTTCCCATTTTCGTGGGCAAACTTCTCTATAAACGCATCTGCAGTCTCTGCTTCTTTCGTATACACAATATGGATATTATGATAATCATAGATTTCTGTCTTATGCCCCTTCACCCGG
>CAZLTS010000285.1:0-1609 GCA_964562495.1 uncultured Lachnospiraceae bacterium
AACAAGAAATGGAGAATAACGTATGTTAGGATTAATTGGAGCCATGGAAGTAGAAGTGGCTATGTTAAAGGAAAAAATGGAGCAGGTAACTGTAACTACAAAAGCAGCCATGGAATTTTATAAAGGAAGCTTGTGTGGATGCCCGGTTGTAGTTGTTAGAAGCGGGATTGGCAAAGTAAACGCAGCAATCTGCACCCAGATTCTGGTAGATGATTTTGGGGTAGACGCAGTGATTAATACAGGAATTGCAGGCTCTTTGCATGCAGAGATTAATATTGGAGATATTGTTCTGGCAACAGATGCATTACAGCATGATATGGATGCAACAGGATTTGGATATGAGGTGGGTGTAATTCCACAAATGGATTGTTCCATTTTCCAGGCAGATGAGAAATTACGTGAAGTAGCTAAGAAATGTTGTGAGGCAGTAAATCCAGAGATTTCCGTATTTAGTGGAAGAGTGGTATCTGGAGATCAGTTTGTATCTGATAAGGCTAAGAAGCAATGGTTGATTGATACCTTTGCAGGTTACTGTACAGAGATGGAGGGAGCAGCCATTGCACAGTGTGCATGGTTAAATCAGATTCCATTTTTAATTGTGCGGGCAATCTCAGATAAGGCAGATGACAGTGCAACCATGGATTATCCGGAATTTGAGAAGCAGGCAGTACTGCACACAGTAAGATTAATGGAGGCAATGTGTCAGGAATACGCCAAAAAGTAGGTCGAAACTTGCGATGAGTTACACCTTTTCATTTTCTATGAGTATGCTATACTGTTCTTAACAGGCGAGTACAAAAGGTAATCCCTTCCTGATGGTAGGGACACGATTTTGTACTCGCCTGTTTAATTTAAAGAGTGAGGTGCAGAACATGGTACTTGTAGAAAATTTCATCAAAGGACAGGCTTTGGAGTGGTGTATGGTAGTCATATTTCTGGCTGGTGTCAGTATTACCTGTGGTCTGGCTATTTACTATGGAAGAAAATTGGTACATATGAAACAGGCAGACCACAGAAGGGACAAGCTGATGAAACAGATTTTATTAAAATATGAAAGCTGTTGTCAGCTAAATGCAGACCGAGGAGCAGAGAATCAGATTAACAAGCAGGCTATGCTTACAAAAGCTTTATATCGTCAGCGCATAGGCAGAATAAAATTATGTACATGGGAGAAAGCAGCAGGAATTTGCAAATATCTGTTGGCGGGACTGGCAGCATGGAAAAGTATACTGTGCGTTATACTTGGTGAAAATGAAAAGTTAGTATTCACCATTGGAGTGGGCGTTTATCTGTTTGTTATGTACACATTGGTAGAAGGGCTTACAGGCAGGGAACAAAAGAAGCAGTTGTCCATGAATCTGATGATAGATTACATGGAGCATATTTCAACAGTCAGGCAGAATGTAGTACAGAATGAAAAAGAGCAAGCAGAAAAAGGAAATATATTTAAAGAAAATGCAAAGCGGCTGTCACAGGAAAAAGAGCAGGGCGTCAGTAAGGATACAGGCAGGTATACAGACAAGGAAGCTAAGGTCATTCATGACATATTGAATGAATACTTGTGATGCCAGAGGGCTTAAGGTCAAAAGCCGATGTGCTTGCACAAATA
>CAZLTS010000286.1:0-1604 GCA_964562495.1 uncultured Lachnospiraceae bacterium
AATCAATACCGAAACGCTCCTTAACTAAATCTGCCACATACCGGGCATCCTCTTCGCAGTCTCCGTGACTAATAAAAATAGTTTTATTTTCCTCTTCAAAACCACCCGAAAGCAGTTCCATCTTATCTACCAGAAGCTGCAATGACTTCTTTCTGGTACGAACCTTCCCAATGTTAATCAAGTGACCCTCGTGGTCTACATGCAAAATCGGCTTAATGCTGGCTAATGAACCGAGAATGGCTGTGGCACGATTCACTCGTCCACCGCGGAACAAATGAAATAAATCATCTACAGTAAAGAAATGACAGAAATTCTGCTTGTGCTCCTCCAGCCAGGCAGCCGTCTCATCTATGGACATACCTGAGTCCCGCTTCTCCACAGCCTTTGCCACAAATAAGCCCTCGCCTAAAGAAGCACACAGAGAGTCGATGATTACAATCTTTCTCTGGGGATAGGCTTCACGAAGCTGTGAAGCAGCAATACATGCGGAATTATAACTGCTGCTTAAACCGGAAGAAAAGGCAATGTGTAAAACGTCATGTCCAGCCTTTACAATCGGTTCTAATACAGATGCAGCAAACTCCGGATTTACTGCCATGGTAGTAGGCATCTTTCCATTACGCATCTGTTCATAAAATTCATGATCATCTAATTTCAACTCTTCCCCATACAACGTGCCATCTAACTGATAATACAGAGGCATCACGGCAACATTATGCTGTGACGTATAAGATAGGGGCAGGTCGCAGGTGGAATCTGTTGTAATAAAAAACTCTTTCAAAAGTACTCCTCCCTAGTTTTTCTTCTTGTTTTCTACTTTAAAACAAAATCTTTGGAAAAGCAATCTTTTTTTACAATTGGGGGGAAATGCTGCATAAAACACTGCAATTATTACAAAAAAATCTGGAAAATATAGGGGACAATTAGCTGATTTCAATAAAAAAAGTGTTTAAAATGTGAATATTGTATTGACATTATAAAAAAAAGGAAGTAAGATGGAAAAGAATCAAATTAGAGTACATATCGTACAAAGGAAAGTGAATAAAACAATAAGGAGGGATTTTCTTATCATGAAGAAGAAAATTTTTGCAGTAGCACTTGCTGCAGCAATGACAGTTACAAGTGCATTTACAGCATTCGCTGTAGAGACAGCAGACTCTATTACAGGTGATTTAACAGTTACAACATTCTTTAACGAGAAGACAAATGCTGTTGAATTAAAGTCTGGTGACAGCTACACATTTACATTTAATGACAAGTCTAACGGAACAAATAACTATGAAAACTACGTTATGGCTGTTGTAGGTGCAGAAGGTGACGCTTACACAGGCGCAGACCAGGAAATCTTAATCGTAAGAGCAGATGCTTGGGGCTGGGGCGGTGGAATGTCCGATATCGTAGCACCAGATGCCACAGGAAATGCTTTAGTATTCAACAGTGATGTTAACTGGGATAATTGGGCAACAGAAGCAGCAGCAGGATTTGATTGCGAAGTAACAATTGCAAGAAATGGTGATACACTTGATTACACAGCTAAGATTGGTTCTTATACAGTATCTACATCTGCAACATCAGGTGTAGCATTACCAGATAGCTGCTATGTA
>CAZLTS010000287.1:0-1592 GCA_964562495.1 uncultured Lachnospiraceae bacterium
AACCAATACAACGGCACATCTGTATTTTTCAGCCAATGCAGCCAACTTTCTCATGGTCGTTCTCATGCGTGTAGCACTCTGCATCTCTCCATCCTGCCCTATATATGCCTGCATAGGATCTAAGACCAGAAGCCTTGCTCCTGTCATAACCAATGTTTCCTCGATTCTGGCATCTTCTATTGTCAGACTGCCATCTTCATCATGAATAAAAGCTACTTTCTCACAATCTGCCCCAGCCTGGATAAGCCGTGGTTTAATCGTATCTTCACTGTTGTCTTCCGCACACTGGTAGATTACTTTCTGTGCCTCATGCAGTTCCATTCCATCCGGCATCGGCTGACCCTGCGTCAGAAGTGCAACCACGTTCAGAATAAATGTAGATTTTCCCTCTCCGGGATCCCCCTGCAGAAGCGTAATTTTCCCATAAGGAATATACGGATACCACAGCCAGTCTACCTTTTTCTCTTTTACCGATGAATAATAATCAAACCTGAGAACACTCATAATCCTTTACACCCCTATGCGCTGCATTATGAATCCGTTTTCTGCTCATTCAGCTTTCTGTTCTTATCGGTCATACTCTTTACCAGTTCCCGGATGATCACCAGTTCCGGCTGGGTTAATCCAGAGGTATCAATCTCCTCCCTCTGATACCCAAGCAGATAGTCGGTACTCACTTTGAATAAAGTTGCCAACGTGATCAGCGTCACATACGGCGGCTGTCTCGTGTCGGATTCATAATATGATACGGTTGCCTTGTTTACCCCGATCAGGCTTGCAACCTGATCCTGGCTTAACCGTTTGCTTACCCGCAGTCTTCTCAATCTTGCTCCAAATGTCTCTATCATGTGCAATCACCTTTCTTAATGCACTATGATTTTTCCTATATAATCCCAATGCCTTCTGCGTTCTATTTTATCAGTTTTCAGTTAACAGTTGGTTAACATTAACCGGGTTTTGTTGCCACTTTGTTAACCTGCTTGTTTTTATCCATTTCATAGTGCAATTAATTAAATAATGATTCATATGAATCAACATCGGTACCTGGATTCACGCTACACAAACCACATTTACAACCTTCCCCGCTCCCCCTGTTTGCAGACTTCATTTTTTGCAGTCTTGGTCCATTTTTTAGCATATCTTGTATTAAGAATTAACATTATATCTATATATTGTGTTTTAAAGTGTTTCTTTACAAATTATTTCTTGCAGTCTTGATGGCCTTATTTTTTTCGGTTTTTGCAACCTTGAACGCTATCCATATGCAGCTTTCATTATATTCCATCTAGTGAATTTATTCACTATAATGTTGATTTTCTCAATATCTATAATAAAGACAATATGTATTAAAGGAGAAGCACCGGCATGATTGATTACAGTCCCTTATGGGAAACGATGCAGAAAAAGAACATATCCCAGTATTACCTGATCAACAACGGAATCGACTACCGGACAATGGATCAGTTACGGAAAAACAAAAATATCACCGCTCTCACGATTGAAAAATTATGTAATATCCTTGACTGTACGCCAAACGATATTCTCACCTTTACGAAAAATGAGCAAAAATAATACCGCTGAACATTCCCAAA
>CAZLTS010000288.1:0-1590 GCA_964562495.1 uncultured Lachnospiraceae bacterium
TTATAATAGCTTTGTTAAATTTACAGCCGTTTTGTGTTATGTAGAAGTTTACAGAGAACAGACGTAGAATGGAGTATAAAGATGGAAGTAAAAGTTACGGTACCGCTAAATCGGAAATATGTTTATAATTTTCTTATGCACCACACCTATTTTTCTTTTATAGGATATGTTGGAATTTTGATTAGCTTATGCGCCATTGGCGCTGCTGTATTTACGTGGGGCAAGGTGGAATCCACTACATCTATCCTGCTTATATTTGCAGGACTTATGTTTACAGTGATTCAGCCGCTTATATTGTATAGCCGTGCAGGAAAGTCAGCCAGCCAGTTAGAGGCTTATAAGATTCCTATGACCTATACCTTTAATTCCAAAGGTATGTATATAGAGCAGGGCACAGATGCTAAGCTGTTTCGCTGGGACGAGATTATTAAGATTACATCTACTCGTATGTCAGTGCTTGTGTATGTGGGAAAGCAGCATGGCTTTATTCTTACCAAGGAAGCCTTAGAGGGAAAAATAGACGATTTGAAGCTGCTTGTAAAGCAGTATGCAACAGCAGGTTATATTAAGATAAAGTAACACGCATTGGAGGCTACATGATTTTTGAAACAAATAATGCACAGGAAACATTTGAATTAGGTAAGAAATTAGGGAAAGCAGCCAGACCAGGTGATGTTATTTGCTTGGATGGTGATTTGGGTACTGGTAAGACTGTATTTACGCAAGGGTTTGCCAGTGGACTGGGAATTTCAGAACCGGTAAACAGCCCTACCTTTACCATTGTGCAGGTTTATGAAGAGGGAAGAATCCCATTGTACCATTTTGATGTGTACCGTATTGGAGATATAGAGGAAATGGACGAAATCGGTTACGAGGATTATTTTTATGGACAGGGTGTCTGTCTTATAGAATGGTCTTCTTTGATTGCAGAACTGATTCCTGAGGAGGCTTCACGTATTACTATAGAGAAGAATCTGGAAAAAGGATTTTCTTATCGTAAGATTGTTAAGGAGGATTAGGTTGAAGATATTGGCAATTGACAGCTCGTCACAGGTGGCAAGTACGGCTGTTGTATCAGAAGAAAAACTTTGGGCGGAGTATTCTGTGGATTTCAAGAAAACACATTCCCAGACATTACTGCCTATGATTGATGCCATGACAGCACAGATTGAATTGGATTTAACGGAGCTAGAGGGGATTGCAGTGGCAGCAGGTCCGGGCTCTTTTACCGGACTTCGTATTGGAAGCGCAACGGCAAAGGGGTTGGCGCAGGCACTTAACATACCTATTATTTCGGTTCCGACCATTGATGCTATGGCTTATACAATGTGGGGATGTAATACCTTAATCTGTCCTATGTTGGATGCTAGAAGAAATCAGGTATATACAGGGTTGTATCGTTTTGAAGCTGGTGAATTTGTTACAGTGATGCCCCAGTGTGCCACTACCATAGTAGAACTTGTTGCTGAATTAAATGACAGACAGGAACCAGTTGTATTTAGTGGCGATGGAGTCCCGGTACAGCTTGCGTATATAAAGGAAAATCTAACAGTACCATTTTATATTGCACCACCCCATACAGCCAGACAG
>CAZLTS010000289.1:0-1575 GCA_964562495.1 uncultured Lachnospiraceae bacterium
AGAATGTAACCATCTATCTTTTCTGCCTTTAGCTGTGCTTTGGCTTCTTCCTCTGTCAGGTAAGAGGTCTGAAAAGTATCTTCCGAAAATACTTCTTTATATACGGTAAGCTGCGTGCTATCTTCTGCCACCCCATCTGTAACAATAGCGACATCAATCGTCTCCATCTGTTCTCCACTTAGGATATTGGCAAATGCAAACTTAAACAAGGTGGACAGGATAATGGGAAAAACAAGCATCCAGAATATGTACTCCCTGCTTCGCAGATAAAACTTAACACGACTGGTAAAAATCCTTCTAAACATCGTCTCTTAACTCCTTACCTGTAAGCTCTAAAAATACATCATTTAAGGTTAATGTATCTGGATTTACATGTTCTTCCTTAGCCACCTGTTTCTTTAATTCGTCCTTCGTTCCCAAAGCAATGATCTTACCACCGTCCATAATGGCGATTCGGGTACAAATTTGTTCTACTTCTTCCATATAGTGGGAAGTGTACAGTACCGTTGCACCTTCTGCGTTCAGCTTGCTGATTCCTTCCAGAATATTGTTTCGGCTTTGGGGGTCGACTGCCACTGTGGGCTCATCCATAATAATAAGCTTCGGCTTATGGGCAATGCCACAGGCAATATTTAACCGGCGCAATAATCCGCCGCTGAGCTTCTTAGGATACTTCTTTTTCTGGTCAAGCAGCCCTGTAAATTCCAGTGCCTCCTCCACCAGTGCGTTTCTCTGTTTCTTATCCTTTACATACAGCCCACAGAAATACTCAACATTCTCGTAGACTGTCAGCTCATCAAAGACTGCCACATTCTGCATAACAATTCCAATATTCTGCTTAATATCGTAAGCTGTAGGCTTCATTTCCTTTCCGAAAATGGTAACACTGCCCGCCTGATATTTTAACAGGGACAACATACAATTAATAGTAGTGGTCTTGCCACTGCCATTGGGCCCCAGCAATCCAAAAATCTCGCCTTCCTCAATCGCCAGATTCAGACCGTCTACCGCTGTAAAATCCCCATACTTTTTTACTAACCCTTTAATCTCTACAACCATAACCTTCCGCCTTCCTAATAAATCACAAAAGGGCTGCCTAAAAAGACAACCCTTCTATTTTTATTCCTCTGTATCAATATCTAAGCTAAACAATGCATCTTCCTCATCAGAAACTGCGTCTTCAAAATCTTCGGATACTTCCAAATCTTCTGTAAACTCTAGCATTTCTTCATCAGATACTGCATCTTCGTCTTCGGATAAAATTACTTCTTCATCCAAAGCTTCCTCTAGCTCATCCTCTTCCTCAGATACTTTAATAATCTTTCTGTTATCTGTGTCCAGCTTAACATCCTGATATACCTTCATACCTGTACCAGCCGGAATCAACTTACCAATCAATACATTTTCCTTCAAGCCTACCAATGGGTCAACCTTACCATTAATTGCTGCTTCTGTCAGAACCTTCGTTGTTTCCTGGAAGGATGCTGCAGATAAGAAGGAATTCGTCGCCAGAGATGCCTTCGTAATACCAAGCATTACCTGAGTACCCTCTGCAGGCTTCTTACCCTCTGCAAT
>CAZLTS010000290.1:0-1571 GCA_964562495.1 uncultured Lachnospiraceae bacterium
ATGGAATTTGACCGTTTAGGCGTATTCACTTACTCAGAGGAGGAAGGAACGCCTGCAGCTTCCATGCCTAATCAGATTGCCGAGGAGGTAAAGGAAGAACGCCGGGATGCTTTAATGGAGCTGCAGCAGGAGATTGCATTTGCCCGCGGAGAGGATATGGTAGGCAAACAGCTTTGGGTTCTAATTGAAGGCAAGCTGCCAGATGAACATGCCTATGTTGGCCGTACTTATATGGATGCACCTGGTGTGGACGGTAACATATTTGTGCAAACACCGGAGGAGCTTATGACAGGGGATATGGTGAAGGTGAAGGTCACCGGAGCATTGGAATATGATTTGATTGGGGAAATTACTAAGTAGGAGAAGGAGAATAACATGAATTTACCAAATAAACTGACAGTAATGAGAGTATGTATGATTCCGTTTTTTGTAGTGTTTATGGTAGTGAATATTTTTGGAGACCCTGCAGATAAGTATATTGCAGATGCATTTTTTATTGTAGCCAGTCTAACGGATTTTATAGACGGACATTTGGCAAGAAAATACAATCTTGTAACAAATTTCGGAAAATTTATGGATCCCCTTGCAGATAAGCTGCTTGTTAGTGCAGCGCTAATCTGCTTGGCAGGAAATCCAATCCCGGTGTGGGTGGTAATCGTGATTATAAGCCGAGAATTTATTATAAGTGGTCTGCGTCTGATTGCTTCAGAAAATGGCATTGTTCTGGCAGCCAGTATGTGGGGCAAGTGTAAAACAGCCACAACGATGGTTATGATTATACTTGTAATCGCAGATTTTTCAGGCACTATTTTTAATGTATTAGAGCAGGTGTTGATTTATGTATCTTTGGCACTGACAATTATTTCCATGGTTGATTATCTGTATAAAAATAGACAGGTATTTGCAGAGGAAAAAATGTAATAAAAGTTAGAAAAAGAGACGTTTAGGAGGAATACGACGGTGAAAGCGTACTGTGAAATGAGCAAAGAAGAGCTGCTTTTGGAGCAAAAGGAATTAATGGCAGCTTATGAAGGCGTAAAGGCAAAAAATATACAACTGGATATGTCCAGAGGTAAGCCGGGTAAGGATCAGTTAGATATTTCCATGGGTATGATTGATGCCCTGACAAGAGAGCACGATATGGTAGGCGAGCAGGGAATTGACTGCCGTAACTATGGTGTGCTGGATGGTATCATTGAAGCAAAGCGTATGCTAAGCGGCATGATGGAATGTCCTATTGAGAATATCTTAATCTATGGTAATTCCAGTCTGAATATTATGTATGACACAGTATCCAGAAGTATGACCCACGGCGTTATGGGAAGCACGCCCTGGTGTAAGCTAGATAAGGTTAAGTTCCTGTGTCCGGTTCCTGGATATGACAGACATTTTGCCATTACAGAATTTTTTGGTATTGAGATGATTCCGGTACCTATGAATGAAAATGGACCGGATATGGATTTAGTTGAGAAGCTTGTATCAGAAGATGCAGCCATTAAGGGTATTTGGTGTGTGCCTAAGTATTCCAATCCATCTGGCATTTCCTATTCTGATGAAACAGTAAGACGTAT
>CAZLTS010000291.1:0-1568 GCA_964562495.1 uncultured Lachnospiraceae bacterium
AGTATGTGTGGTAAGTTCTGTGCAGTCCGCAGCATGAATAAAGCACTGGCAGGAGAATATATCGACATTTTATAGATATAGGAAGATTTTAAATTTGAATACCTGAGATAATGTGTCCGTATGTGATACGAATTTAGCTTCAGGGACTACCCGTTTATTTTGAAACGTTGGAAGGCCTTCTGTTAAATTCGTTTGCATACGGACAAATTGTTTCTGCACGTCGAAAAAAATTCACATAACCGTCACCTTATGCCCACAAATTAATCAAGAGATTGCAACATTTTTGCTACAGTTTTTCTATACAATGTTGTGTGGGTTTGTGGGGAGAATTTCAGATAGGAGGAAAAGCTGTGATCGAAGTAAAGGATTTGACGAAGTATTACGGAAAGCAAAAGGCTGTAGAAAACTTGAATTTCACATTGGAAAGCGGTCAGGTTTATGGATTGCTGGGGCCAAATGGGGCAGGAAAATCTACAACCATGAATATAATGGCAGGTTGTTTATCGGCAACAGAGGGAACAGTTGTCATTGAAGGACATGATGTGTATAAGGAGTCAAGGGCGGCCAGAAGATGTGTGGGGTATCTGCCAGAGATTCCGCCCTTGTATGTGGATATGACACCTTATGAGTATCTTCAGTTTGTGGCACAGGCGAAGGGATTTCATGGGAAGAAAGCCAGGGAAGAAGCCTGCCGGGTCATGGAAGTGGTTCATGTTATGGACGTAAAGGACCGGTTAATTAAAACATTATCAAAGGGGTATAAGCAACGTGTTGGTATTGCTATGGCATTAGTGGGTAATCCTAAGCTGATTATATTAGATGAGCCTACAGTAGGACTGGATCCTAAGCAGATTATTGAGATTCGTGATTTGATTCGAAGCCTTCGAAAGAAACATACCATAATTTTAAGCAGTCATATTTTGCCGGAGGTAAGCTCAGTATGCGATCAGATTTATATTATTAATAAGGGCAAGCTGATTGTTAGCGATACACCTAAGAATCTGTCCTCTTATGTGGAAAAAAGCGGCAAGCTGCATCTGACAGTAAGAGGCAGCATGGAACAGGCTGAGAAAATATTTGAACATAACCATTGCATCAGCATGGAGCCATCTGCAGAAGTAAATAGTGTAGATGTGGTGCTGCAGGTGCCTGACAGTGAAGTACAGAATCAGGAATTTGATATTCGTGATGAGATATTTAAGAATGTGGCAAGAGCAGGCTGCACTATTTTAGCGATGAATTATGAACAGGTATCCTTAGAGGATATTTATCTGGAATTAACAGCGAGAGAAGCAACTGTTACAAAAGAAAATGTGGAGACCGAAGTGGACATAGAAACCGAGGAAAATAAAGCAGAACAGGAGGTAACACAGTGATTGCAGTATTCAAACGAGAATTAAAAACGTATTTCACAAGCATGACCGGCTATGTGTTTATTGCATTTTTAGTGTTTATGACTGGACTATATACTATGCTTGTGTTTTTTGAAAGTGCTTATGGCAATTTTGAATATGTAGTAAGCAACATGTCATTTTTCTATTTGCTGGCAGTGCCTATTTTGACAATGC
>CAZLTS010000292.1:0-1560 GCA_964562495.1 uncultured Lachnospiraceae bacterium
ATATTGGTAGAAATAGTATTAAACACATTTGCAATGGAAATCAGCGAAATCAGCACAATAAATCCATAAGAAAATACGTTCACAACAAGCAACATATCTCTTTCATTTTCCTGATAGGTTAGCTGATCGTCAAACAAAACATCGCTGGTAGAATAGCCCGCTTCTTCCAAAATGCCCTTAACATTTGTAAGCATCTCCTGATGATTCGACACAGTAAAGTAACAGGTTCCATCTAGCGTTCCCTCCTGAGAGGTCAGCCCGGCATCAAGCATACGGCTTGGGTAAATCAATGTAAGCACGTACTCCTCTGATACTCCCAAGGGGCGCTCTGTAATAAGATCTCCTACTGCCAGTTCTTCCGTTTCCACCGGCACCGCATAAGCATTCGTTAAATTTCCATCTTCATCATAGTTTTCCGTATCGCCATCTTTTAGATACAAATAACATAGCGTTTTTTCAGCATCATCTCCATTCAATGCATAACGTTCTGTATCGACATATGTATATCCCTGCAATTTTGGTGCTTCCTTTACCTTGTTTACCGATGTGGTTCCGGCTTTTAAATACTCATAGGTGTAGGTCATTCTATTATCCCCAATCCATGCGGTACTTTTTCCGGTATCGCATACAATAGGTGGCACATCCTGGGATTGTAAGTATACAGATTCGTCCAGTCCCTGCTCTTTGATTAATTTCTCATAGCTTACGTCATCCAGATAATCCACACAGGCAAACCAGCAGTAGCTGCCATCTGCCTGCTGCGGAACATACTGTTTGGCATCTCCTCCATTAGCCTCACAATCTTCCCGGATGTTCTTTATATATTTTTGATAACTGTCAGAAGTCTCATTGTCTGTAACAACCAGCTCCGTTGTGGTGTATTTGGAATATGCCATATCTTCCACTCCCGCTGCATTTCGAAGCTCTTCTATGGGCAGCGTGTGATTCGTATTCTCCGAATCAAGAACGGTATAGTATACATCATAATTGCTAACATTAATACTTCCGGTTACCGAAGTTTTCAGATACATGCCATAGCTGCTGGCTGCAATAAACAATATGACACTAAATGCCAGAGAAATGACTGTAGAACGATATTTTTTCCGGCTTCGTTTGAAATACTTTTTCCCAAGCATCCCTTCCAGTCCAAAGACTTTAAGCCGTGTTTTTCCTGTTTTTACATCTTTGCCTTTAATGGTAATGTCTGTGCTTTGACGTATCGCCTGAATGGCAGTTACCCGGGTAGCTCTGGATGCCGGAATCAATGCCGAAACCAATACAGTTACCAATGCAATAACTGCTGCTATTACAAGTGATTGCCAGTTTATATGCAACGTTAAAGTATAAGGGGAATTCACAAGACTATTGAATTTATTTCCAAGAAAATGCAGCGTAATTCCAATTCCTGCAATGCCTACTACAATTCCTGCTGGAATTCCCAGACAGGACACCAGTATAGATTCCTGCCATACCAATCGACGAATCTGCCGTTTTGTGGCACCTATGGAGGACAACAGTCCAAACTGTCTGGTTCTTTCGCTGACTGAAATAGAAAAGGCA
>CAZLTS010000293.1:0-1558 GCA_964562495.1 uncultured Lachnospiraceae bacterium
CCCTGCTCTTTGATATATCGGTTCAATTCATTGATCCGGTCAATACATGTATCGCTGATGGAGGGGACACGGATGCTTGTCTCCGTAAATACATAGGTATCATCACCCCTTCTGCAAATATCGCCATATTTATTGAATGCACTCCGGGAATAGCAGGTATCATCACTGGCAACATTGCCCTTTCCCCCCTGCATCCAGTTGAACAGCGCACCGACAAAATATTTGGGATACGCCCTTAGCATGGAAGGAACATCTTTCTGCCGGATGAGCTTCCAAAAATCTTTATGAAATTCAACTGTGATCCATGCCAGTCCGGGTTCTGGAATGGTATCGTCATCCGAATAGTCGGAATGGCAGATAATCACAATATCTCCCTCTGAAACACCAAGCTTTGCCATATTCTCGTGAAACGCATTTCCAAGGTTGCAATCAAGCCCCATATCAACCACAGGCATTTGGAACGCTTTTTCAATCAGTTCGGAATCGATTCCGAAGCAGACATTCGAATTTCCGATAAGAATTATTTTGGGTTCATCAATGCTTTGGAGCCGTTCGACCTTATCAATCAGTGATGCCTGATAGCTTCCCAAATACTGATTGCCAATGAAAAAATAATCACAGGCTGCCAGAGCAGACGTTGCTAGTATGAAAGTAAATAAAAACAGCAGTACTTTTTCGATAAATTTTCTCATACGTGCCCCTTCCTAAAACTGAAAATATACAAATTCAGATGTTCCTGCCGAATTCCAAAAAAATAATATCAACCATATCAGGAAGAAATACAGGAACCATCGGAGGATGATAGGTTTCTTTGAAATCCATAAAATGACATCCGTTTTTGTCAGTGCATAGTCAACTCCAAAAAGAATTGCAAGGCTTGCCAAAATGTTATGAAATTCCGTCATGGATGGACCTGTGTTGCTATGTAAAAATGTTGTTGGCTGTGCAATATCCTTCACCAGTGTGCGTATAACAAACAGTGCGTCGCCAATCGTCTCAGCTCGGAAAAACACCCATGCAAAATTGCAAAATGCGAAAACCACAATCCAGGATAGAATCCTGGTGAATTTTGATTTTGGATTTATTCTTATATGGTTTTCCATCACCTGAACGATACCATGCAAAGCTCCCCATACGACATAAGTCCAACTGGCTCCATGCCACAATCCGCTTGCCAGAAAAGTAATCATCAAGTTTCTGTCCCTTTTCGCTTTAGAACACCGGTTTCCACCAAGTGGAATATAGACATAATCCCGAAACCATGTGGACAGGGAGATATGCCACCTGCTCCAAAACTCCTTAATGCTTGTGGAAAAATAGGGACTTTTAAAATTCTTCATCAGATCAACGCCAAGAAGCTTTGCCGTGCCAATCGCGATATCGGAATATCCGGAAAAATCGCAATAAATCTGTATCGTAAAAAAGAAAACGGCTGCCAGTAAATCGAAACCTGTGCAGGTATCCAGGGATGCATATGCTGCGTCAACATATACGGAAAGAACATCTGCAATGCCTAATTTCTTAAAATATCCCCACGCCATTAACTTCAATCCATATG
>CAZLTS010000294.1:0-1546 GCA_964562495.1 uncultured Lachnospiraceae bacterium
TGCAGGTTGGATCCTTGGGTATGGAAATATATGTTGTTCCGTCCGTTGTACTTTGTCTTAAAGCCCTTTATGACAAAGAAGCCTATTTGGATGTATATTGATAAAATCTATAAAGGTGGCGATTCTTCGGAATATTTATATCAGTATGCCAGCCGCCAGCCGGAGGATATTAAGCATTATTACCTGATTGATAAGAAAACAAGTGACTATAAGCGGCTGAAGGAAGCAGGCTTTAAACCACTTGTAAAGGGCAGCTTAAAACATAAGCTGATTTTTGTTTATGCGGATATGATGATTATATCCAATTCGACGGTATATGCCTTTAATGGTTATGGACTGACAAATTCTGCCTTTATTCGGGATTTGGCCCATTTTCACGTATGCTGTGTACAGCATGGTATGTCTGTACAGAAGATTGCCATTGCACAGAACAGACTGCGGGATAATACCAGATTATATTTCTGTGCATCTAAATATGAGATTGAGAATCTGTCAAAGCCGGTTTATGATTATGTAGGCTATGATGCGTTAAAGCTGACAGGTGTGCCTAGATATGATGGTCTGGTGGACCGTAGGAAAAAACAGATTATGATTAGTCCGACCTGGCGTATGCAGGCAGCAGTTCCGGTACGAACCAATGAAGGAGAACAACGGGATTATAATCCTATGTTTAAGGAATCCTCCTATTTCAAGGTGTTCAATGCATTGGTAAATGATTCCAGATTAATTGCTGCAGCAAAGGAATACGGCTACCGCATTAAATATGTACTGCATCCCATTGTTAGTTCGCAGGTGGATGATTTTGATAAAAATGATTATGTGGATATTGTGCCGGCAGTAGGGGATATGAGCTACGAAACCATGTTTTGCGAATCCAGTCTTATGGTAACGGATTACTCTGGTATCCAGTATGATTTCGCATATATGAGAAAGCCACTTGTATATATCCATCATAAGGACATTCCACAGCATTATGAAGAAGGAACCTTCCATTATGATACTATGGCATTTGGGGAAATCTGTCATGATAACGAGGAATTGATTGATACATTAATTGATTACATGAAAAATGGCTGCGAAATGAAAGCAGTTTATAAGAAACGGGCAGATGATTTCTTCTACTATACGGATCATAATAATTGCCAACGAATTTACAAGGAAATGTTAAACTATCAGGAAGAAAAGATTCTTCCTTACAGAGATTAAGGGAAAGGCCGGAACGAAAATGAAGCTATCGAAAACTGTAAAGAGAATTCAAGAAAAAGGGTTTGTGGATACAGCAAAGTATTATGGAAGAAGAATCACAGGAAAGCAAAGTGTAAAGCCACAACAGGCAGAACAACCACAGCAACCGTCTAAGAATTTAAAAGTATACAAGATTCTGTTACTAACAAATCGAGATTCTGATAACGTGGGTGACCAGGTAATTGAAGCCAGTGATATTGCACTGGTGTCTACCATTATGCAGAATTTAAATATTCCGGCAAAGCAGTATAAGATTTCCAGCCGGGCTGCCTCCATAGTATCTCAGGCTTATCTGGCAACA
>CAZLTS010000295.1:0-1506 GCA_964562495.1 uncultured Lachnospiraceae bacterium
TATTGATTTCAGGTATATCCTGTATTTAATTTTTCCAATAGTATTCCTGTAGCTTTTTCCCATGCTTTTCTGCAAAAAGCTGTCAATACCTCTGACGTATTTCCGCATTTTACCGGATGTCAAAAATCTGTATATACCTGAAAAAAATCCTGCCATTTCTGCCTCTTCTGCCTTAATTTAATACAAAGCAACTCCATTTCCCTGCATATAGCACTGTCTGCCTTCCCAATCATAGGTGTACTGATTCACCATCAAGGTTCCATCAGCATTGGCATATCCGTAATTTCCCGCTGCTCCATTCCATGGAGTTCCATCTGCACACTTTACTGTGTCTGAGAACTGGAACCATTTTCCCACTTCCATTACTCCATATGGATTTGCATAATATAAATATGTGCCGGTCTGGTCATAAGTAACTACATCCACATACAGGTAGCCAAACACATCAAAGAAACAGAAATCGTTAACTGACTCTCCTGCAATAGTTGTTTTCACGTTTGCAAAATTACTGAATACTTCATGTCCGTTCTCGTCAAAATAAATAACATGTACACCATCCGGATGATAACTAAGACGATTTTTCATAGCTGTACCATCTAACTGGAAATAATAGGTGTATGTCCCGTCGCACACGAAATTGTTTATTACGCTTTCGCCGTAGGCATTATTACAGGTAACATTTCCTGCAGAATCCCTGGAAAAGCTGTATCCGTCGCTGTTTACCGCAAACACTCCTTCCGGTAATGCCTGTGCTGATGATGACGGAAGTCCCGGTTTGTTTACTACCACCTCCATGGAATCAGTCATTGTCGATGATGTATTTCCTGCAACACGCGCCGTGCAGGAAATGGTATAGGTTGCATTTTCCTCAGGATACCACTGCAGCCACTCATTTCCGAGAATCCAGCCGCTCAGAGCCAGAGTCTGCTTAGTTACCTGATTGTATGCCGTCCATTTGAATTCCAGATCTTCCTCCTTTACGGACGGCGTAGTTGTCATGCCAATCATCACCATATTATCCGTCTGGAGAGAATCCGGAAGGTACAGGCTTGCATAGCTTAATGTGGCGTTTGAAGCCGGTGCCTTATATAGAATATCATCCGTCCATTCGCTTATTGTTCTGCCGGTCCATGTGCTGAGTTTACTCAAATATGGATCCACATACGTTGAACGGGAATCTGTATTCATATATTTAAATACATTATATGATGCTTTTTTTCTGCCATAGATGTCAATTACACCCATGTTATAATAATCATGATACACGGAATTTGTATCTTTCCACGTGGTAAATATTACCGCATCCACCATATCGTTATTGACTGCCGCATAATAGGTATATGCTATCATTGCCGCCTGCTCATCCTCTCCATATGTGGAGTCAAAGCTTTGCTCAGACAATATCACACGGTGGTTATTTCCAAAATTACTCTTAATATAATCAGTAAGCACTTCAAGGTTCGGAGCACAGATAAACGGCGTTGTCACATCATGTGTGAGATATGA